>CAZYAC010000044.1:0-9144 GCA_964645475.1 uncultured Saprospiraceae bacterium
AATCCGCTATTTTTGTATCCGGATTTAAAATCCCTAATATTCAATCAATTAAATCACCATTAGATATGTACAGAACACACAATTGCGGCGAGCTTAGAATGGAACACATTGGTCAAACTATCACCCTGAGTGGATGGGTACAAACCAGCCGTGATTTTGGCGGCATGACGTTTATTGACCTGCGCGACCGATACGGGATTACGCAATTGGTTTTTAATATGGAAGACGATGAAGCGCTTTGTCAGCAAGCACGAAAACTAGGAAGAGAATATGTTCTGAAAATATCAGGGCTAGTTAGAGAAAGAACCAATAAAAACCCCAATCGTCCAACCGGTAATATCGAAATAGAGGTAAGCTCACTCGAAGTATTGAATGCCGCTAAAACCCCTCCTTTTACCATAGAAGAAGATACAGATGGCGGAGAGGACCTTAGAATGAAATATCGTTATCTGGATTTGCGTAGAAAAAAAGTGCAGGATAATATAATATTCAGAAGTGAGCTGGCCATTGAGACTCGCAAATATCTGGCAAATAAAGACTTTATCGAAGTGGAGACCCCCGTACTCATCAAGAGTACGCCCGAAGGTGCTCGAGACTTTGTCGTACCTAGCCGCATGAACACTGGACAATTTTACGCACTTCCTCAATCCCCACAGACTTTTAAACAAATTTTGATGGTTGCGGGATTTGATAAATATTTCCAAATTGTTAAGTGCTTTCGCGACGAAGACTTGCGAGCGGATCGTCAACCTGAGTTTACACAGATTGACTGCGAGATGTCTTTTGTAACTCAAGAAGATATTCTAAATACTTTTGAAGGCCTGACCAAACATTTATTTAAGACTACCATTGGAGTGGAGTTAACAGACTTCCCTCGTATGTCTTATGATGAAGCAATGCAAAAATATGGTTCTGACAAACCTGACTTACGATTTGACATGGCCTTTACTGAGTTAAACGATGTAGCTCAACAAAAGGGATTTGCCGTTTTTGACAACGCAGAGTTAGTTGTCGGTATTTGTGCAACTGGACAAGCGGATGTCTATTCTAATAAAGACATTAAAAAATTAACTGAATGGATGCAACAGCCGCAGATTGGTGCCAAGGGACTTGTTTACGTCAAGGTAAATACAGATGGAACCCTTAAATCTTCTGTAGGTAAATTCTTTTCTGATGAAGATTTAAAAGTCTGGGTAGAAAAAATGGATGCGAAACCAGGAGATTTGCTGCTCATTCTTTCTGGCGAAACGGATAAAACGAGAAAACAGCTCAATAATCTTCGTTTGGAAATGGGACGAAGAATGGGATTAATGAAAGAGGGAGATTTTAAACCTTTATGGGTACTGGATTTTCCACTGTTAGAATGGGATGAAGACACCAATCGTTTCCATGCAATGCACCATCCTTTTACCTCTCCAAAAAAGGAAGATGTTGATCGAATGATGGATGGTGACCACGAAACGATGAAATCCTTGAGAGCAGATGCTTACGATTTAGTGATTAATGGTTCTGAGATTGGCGGTGGTTCTATTCGTATTCACGACCGTGCTCTACAATCTCGTAACTTTGATCTACTTGGGTTTTCAAAAGAAGAGGCAGCTGAACAGTTTGGCTTTTTAATGGGTGCTTTTGAGTTTGGTGCTCCCCCACACGGTGGAATTGCGTTTGGATTTGACCGATTGTGTGCGGTGTTGAAGGGCCAATCCTCTATCCGTGATTTTATTGCTTTTCCAAAAAATAATCAAGGAAGAGACATGATGATCGATGCGCCCTCTACTATTTCAGGAGAGCAATTAGAAGAACTTGCCTTATTACTTCGTCCAAAGGAAGTCAACACCTAAACATTAGTTAAAAATTAAAGAACGGGATAAATCTACAGTGAATTTATCCCGTTTCTGTTTTCTACCATATTTAGGGTAATTTTATCTTGCTACTTTTAAAAGACCAAGGATTCCCTTACATTTGCATTAGTTAAGTTATTATTCCAACAATACTGTTTTCGAAATATTACCTTCCCACAATTCCTAATTAAAGCATTTTAGCTAAGTACTTCTAATAAATTAGAGGTTCGAGTTTTTTCACTTAAACAGTAATTCACTAAAAAATTATCCGTTCCAAAAACTTAAGCACATTCCCCCAAAGTGCCATAACCTTGTGATGTTTTAATATTACCACCCCTTTGATTCATTTTTATAATTAAATAATTTTTTAACCATTAAATTTTAGACACTCATGAAAAAGATTTTTCTTTCTCTTTCGATTATTTTATCAGCAGGTTTACTGTGTGCTCAAAGCAACACTAGTAATCTTCAGCAAACTGGTAATGACAACAACGCTGGTATTACTCAAAGAGGAAATACTAACGCAACTTTAGTTATCCAAAATGCGGACGACAACGTAGTAGATTTAAGCCAGGCTGGTTCTAACAACGTTGGTGAAATCCAATTAGACGGCGGCAACAATGCGGTTAATCTTGCGCAAGTAGGAGATGCTAATAACGCTGTTAGTCTTATGGCAGATGGAGATAACGTATCTTCTATCTCTCAGGAAGGTAATTTGAACACTACTCGTCAAGAAGTTGCTGGTACTGGAAACGACCTTTCAGTAACTCAAGAAGGTAATGACAACAGAGCTATTCAGTTGCAGTCTGGTGTTGGAAACAACACTGCTTTTGTTCAGCAGGTAGGTAACAACAACCTCGCTACACAAGAGCAAGCAGGTGAAAACAGTTCCATTGCTGTAGACCAAATTGGTGACAACAGTGCTGCTATCATTCAGCAAACTGGTGTTTCTAACAACATTTCTGCTATGCAGGAAGGTAACGGAAATACAATGAACGTTGCTCAGAATGGTAACAACAATTTCGCTGGTGCTGAAAACCAAGTATTATTGGATCAGTTTGGTGACAATAACAATCTTTTACTTTCTCAAGAAGGTGACGAGAATGCTGCTGCTATTAGCCAATTAGGTAACCGAAATGATGCTATTAGCACTCAGTCTGGTCAAGCTAACAACAGTATTATTCAGCAGACTGGTAACCGTAACAGCGCTACTGTTTCTCAGTCTGAAAACTAAGATATTTATTGTTTTATTAAAAAAGATTCCGTCTCAAATGAGACGGAATCTTTCTATCAATCAAAGCGCATGAACTTTTCTCTAAAATTCACTTTACTAGCTTTCTTTTTGTTTGCTGCTTCATTTGCGATCAGCCAAACACCAGAAGATTTTTTACAAGAGTCTTCCCTTTTATTAGAAGAAGAAATAAACGCTCAAAGTGGAAATCAAACAGTTATACAACAAGAAGGAGTCGGCAATCAATCCGAGATTGTACAAAAGCTAACAGGTAGTGAAAAAAAGAATATCGCACAGTTGTTACAAAGTGGGGAATTTAACCTCGCAATTATCCGACAACAAGGACAGGCTAACAAATTAGCACTCGTTCAACAGGGAAGTAATAATTATTATGAATTAGACCTTGTTGGATCTGATAATAATATTGGTATCGTTCAGCAAGGCAATGATAATCGAATTGTTCAAAAAATTAATCAAGTGGATGGTCTCGATATTGAGCTTATTCAAATTGGAAATGATAACGAGATTATTCAGGTGCTAGAAGGGAATATCGAAAATAAAGAGTTAAAAATCATTCAGGAAGGCGATGGACTTAGTTTAAGAATAGAACAGTCCAAACTATAAACATCTTTGCCCCCTTGATTTTTATTTAATTGTTATTTATCATAGTTAACGATATGAAAGGGGTCTACACAAGTTTAATATTTTTTCTTTTAACCATCACCAGTCTGATGGCTCAAACCGAGTCGGTCAACATCAGTGCTTGGATTGAAGTTATAGATTTGCCTGCTACAAAGAAAATCGAGATTAGAGGCATGATCAAAAACGAATCCGACCAAGAACTCACCCTCTACCAAAAAATGGACCTTACCAAGTCTGGTAGTTCTGGAACCGCCAAACATCAACAAAGTGGAAGTTTTACCGTTAGTCCCAATCGTACAAAAATTCTCGGTCGCAGTAGTTTTTACAAAAGTAATACTGATAATTATAAAGTAATTTTCAAAATTCACAATGATCTAGGTGCCATCTTTACTGATTCGTTATTTTACCCTGAAAAGCCAATTATTGTACAAAAAGAAAAATCAACAAAGCCCATTCAGCATACTGCAACTAAAAAAGAAAATACTGAAATAACAGCTAATCTTCCCGCCAAGACAGCCGTTCCAAATAATACTGAAAAAATTATCCCTCCAACCAATCCAAATAAATCAATTGTCGTACAAAAAGCACTCCCACAACAAAATAGTCCAATTAAAAAAGAAAAACCTAAGGTAGCAGCTAATCCTCCTACCGAAACAGCCGTTCCAAACATCCTTAAAAAACTTATTCCCTCCACGAATAAAAATAAATCGATCACCTCCACCAAAAAATCCAGAACTACGGTTCCCGTAAATGTATTAGAAATTGACGGCCTGATCATAGACGAAACCCGTTCTAAAATTGCTCGAGATTTTTATGATTTGTTTTACAAAAAATGGATTGCTCCAAAGGGTGCAAAAAATTTTTCTATCTATATTAAAGAAGAACCTTCTCGTGGTCGTGGAGCTCAAGTTTCTCTTACGCTAAACGAGCAAAAAATATTTCAAAATTTTGTTCCTCCTCGTTATGATGCCCTTGAAAATGTCGTCAACTTTGCGATTCGAATTACGCGTGCCAAACTCAGAGATCGAGCAAATATTGATAGTCAACTCAAAGAGGAAGATCAAATGGGAAGTGGCATTTAAAAAAAAACATACTCTAATTAAAAATATTTTACACCATGAAAAACCGATTAACTTTTATTACTTTTTTCGTCTCCTTATTCTGCTTATCAGCAACATTTTGCAATGGTCAAGACCTAGTTTACAGGCCGGTTAACCCTGCTTTTGGTGGCGAAACCTTTAACTACCAATGGTTGCTTAATTCCGCTCAAGTTCAAAACTTAATAGAAGAACCAGAAGATGAATCTTTTTCTTTCAATCGCAATTCTGATTTAGAAAATTTTGCCGAAAATTTAAATCGTCAACTACTCAGTCAGATTTCTCGACAGGTTGCAACCAGTCAGTTCGGAGAAGCTGGCCTCGAAGAAGGTTCTTATACTGTTGGAAACTTTCAGGTTGAAGTAAATAATACTGCGGAGGGATTATCAATCACTATCCTGGATACTGCTCTAGGGGAGCAAACACAGGTGATTATTCCTTTTTTCTAAATTATTCAAAAAGAAGGGTTGAATCTTATTGGTTTAGTCTGTATCTTACCGATCAGACAATTAAGTAGGTTATTTTACTTAAAAATCAACTCCCACCACAATTGAATCAACAAAGATTCTTTAATTTTTATTTCCCCTTTTACAGTTTTCACCAAAAAAATTCTTCCTATAAGGAGGAAGCAACACGCATTACTAATGAAGAGAACGACTCTATTTATTAAGGTGATGTTCAGTCTGCTGATCATTGTTTTATGTACTAGTTGTAGCTTATTATTGCACCAACCGGTAGCTCCTACCAAAGCCCGTCTGGGAGAGGAAACGCAATCCACTATTGATCTAAAGAACCTGCCGGAAGCAAAAAGTCCGATCATTGTAGCCGTCTATAAATTCCGAGATCAAACAGGTCAATACAAACCCAGCGAGAACGGTACCAGTTGGTCTACTGCTGTCACCCAGGGAGCAACTACTGTGCTTATCAAAGCCCTAGAAGATTCTAAATGGTTTATTCCCATTGAACGCGAAAATGTAAGCAATTTATTAAACGAACGAAAGATCATTCGATCCAGTCGTGCTCAATATAATACGGAAGGTGAAGCCACCAATCAAAATGACCTACCACCGCTACTCTATGCTGGTGTTATTTTGGAAGGCGGTATTATCTCTTATGATGCCAATGTCATTACCGGTGGCGCAGGCCTCCGTTATTTTGGCGCGGGTGCCTCTGGACAGTATCGGCAAGATCGTGTTACCGTATATCTTCGAGCAGTTTCTACCAGTAATGGAAAAGTCTTAAAAACAGTTTATACTTCTAAAACTATTCTATCTCAAGCAATGGATGCTGGAATATTTCGCTTCGTACGCTTTGGGCGTTTACTAGAAGCCGAAACTGGATTCACCTATAATGAACCTTCAGAATTAGCGCTGACCGAAGCCATTGAAAAAGCGGTCATGAGTTTGATCATCGAGGGCGTAAAAGAAAAGCTTTGGGATTTAAAAGAAGCGCGCAATGTAGTTTCAGATGCGTTCCTGCAATATGATAAAGAAAAAAAACGGATTCCTCAAACCGATATTTTTAATAAAGTATTAGACAACCGCCGTAAACAAGTTGGCCTGAGTCTCTCAACTTCCAGTCTCCAATATCGTGGAGATTACCCTAATCCGGCCATTGCCACTGGGCTAGAAGCTGGTTTATTATTTTCTCCAGGGCCTAAAATTGGACTTGCCTTTAATTATGGAATGAGTTCCTTAGAAACCAAAGACTTTTTCCAACAAGACGTCACTTATGTAGACCTCAACCTTGCCTATCGTTTTTCTCCATATAATTTACTGACACCTTATGGATATGGTGGCCTCGGGATCATTACCGAAAACGCCAATAGTCGATTTGATTTTTCTAATAAAAAATATTCTAAAGTAAACTTAGGCGCTGGAATAGAATTTTTGATCAACAATTCCATTGGCCTCAAAACATCTCTCGATTATAATATTCTATTGAGTGATAATTTTGATTTGGTGAAACAAGGTAGATATAATGATCATTACTGGCGGGCAAGAGTAGGATTTAACTTTTATTTTGGACGTGAAATTCGAGCAGAACGAAAATTTAATTATTCTAAAAAGAAATAATAATGACTTTTAAATATATAGCATTCGTTTTTTTACTTGGCCTTATCCTTACAACGAGTTGTAATGAAGATACCATTCAGCCTCAGTTATTTGGTAGCATTGAAGGACAAGTATTAAGAAAAGATGACCTTACTCCTCTAAACAACGTCGCCATCAGCACGACACCTACCTCTAATTCTGTTATTACGGATGCAGCTGGAAATTTCACCCTCGAAAATATTCCCGTTGGCACTTATTCTATTAAAGCGGAGAAAGAAGATTTTATTACCAAACTAGAAGGCGTTACCGTTACCGGAAATAACGCGGGAGAAGTAATTATCCGGATGATGAAAGATACTTCGATTAGTATTCCTCCTACGAATCCACAAGTCATTTCGCCGCTAGATGGTGCACAAGATCAGTTAGTGAATGTCCGTCTAGAATGGATTTCTGTAGATGAAGACGAAGAAGATATGTTGCTTTATGATCTCTACTTGTACGAAGATCAACAATCTGATCCCATTCTCGAAGTAAAAGATATTTCAGATAATTTTCTAGAAGTTACCGACCTTCAGTTTGGTAAAAATTATTTCTGGCAGGTAAGTGCCAAGGATGGCCGAACTGCACCTGTCTTTGGAATGCTATGGCGATTTAAAACCCAAGAATTTCCTGATTATCGCTTTTTATTTGCTCGCAATATCAACGGAAAATATGACATTTATTCGGCCAACGGCACTGGCGATGAAATCAAACTAACGGATAATAACGGTAGTAATTGGCGACCTATTATGAGTCCCAACCGTGACAAGATTGCCTTCATTTCTAATCTTGGTATTGATTTGCATATCTATATCATGAATCGGGATGGATCCGAAGTTACTCAGGTAACTGCGCTACCAATAAGTGGCCTAAATAGTTTCGATCTTGATTTTAGTTGGTCTCCAGACGGGACTAAAATATTATACATGCGCAATTCTATTTTGAACGTCATCAATGTAGATGGTACTGGACTAAGTGTACTTACTGAGGCTCCGCCGGGAACTACTTTTGTGGAATGCGACTGGGTAGGCCCCGGAAATAGAATCCTAGTCCGAACACTTGGAAATGCGCCTTACGCTTCTAATATCTGGCTGCTAGATGCCAACGGTACTTTTATCGACACCGTTATTCCTGATTTACCAGGAAGTACTGGAGGAGGCGTATTTTCAATTAATGGAACAAAGATTCTCTACACGCAAGATATTTCTGGATTCAATTCTATTGCAGGCAGACAATTAGATGCTCGGGTTTTTCAAGTGGATGTCAATTCTGGGGTCCGCGTGGATTTATCTTTTGAAAAAATTGATGGCACCAATGATCTAGATGCTCGCTATTCACCTGACGGCGCTAAGGTCATCTTTACCAATACGAATAACGACGAAATTTCTCAAAAGAATATTTACATCATGGATTTGGATGGTGACAATCGAACTTTGCTTTTTGAAAACGCAGAAATGCCCGAATGGCGATAAAGTATCCACTTATATAAATACTTAGTAATGGACAATTAATAAGTAGGCGATTTGGGATTAAAATTTTTGGACTAAGATTACCGTGACTTAATTCCCGTTGGTTTTCCGTCTAGACTTACCTTATTTTTTTCTTCCCAGTAATCATGAATACCTGATTCACCTTTGTCATCCGTCCATTTTTCCAACCGGGTCCGCTGTTCTTTATATTCATAAAATGGAACCGCATAACCACAGGAAGTTTGCACAGAATCGATTTCCATTTCAAAAATCTGGCGTTGTCCTCCGTAGGATGGAAAATCGGATGCTAGGGCATCCCATTCGGCATCTCCCGGTTGATAAAATTTAGCCGTTCCATACAATCGTAGAATCAATGGATTGCCCATAAAGGAGCAGAACATAATAGTCATTCGGCTATTTTCCAATACATGTGCGGCTGTTTCATTACCACTACCTGTTAGATTCAACCAGATGACACGGTTGTCTCCCACGATCCGAAAAGTATCCATTCCTTTTGGAGATAGATTGACTCTTCCGTCCGCTGGAGCCGTAGCTACAAAAAACATTTGTTGGTCCTGAATAAACTCTTTTAGCGAAGTAGACAACTTTGTTAGTATCTTTCCCATTGTGTTTTTATTTTTATTAGAATTTTTTCGAGTGCTTAATGAAATGCTTCTTGCCGATTGCAAATTGCCAGAAGCAAATTGTAAAAAATTATCATGCACTCATCTCATTTAACCAATGATATTTTTATAACTATGCGTCAAATTG
>CAZYAC010000044.1:9244-20244 GCA_964645475.1 uncultured Saprospiraceae bacterium
ATCATGCACTCATCTCATTTAACCAATGATATTTTTATAACTATGCGTCAAATTGCTGCTACTGCCCGATACTCCGAGAATATGGAATGGGCTTGTCCTGTCTCAGAAACAGAACAGCATCTGTTGTTAATTGGTTTATCTGATTTTGGTCAGAAAGCATCCGGAACGATCAATTTTATTGAATTACCGAAAATAATGGATCATTTTGAAAAAGACGCTGTTTTTGCCATTACCGAATCGGATAAAATGGCCAACGAAATCTGCTTACCAGTCGCCGGCACCATTGTCGAAATTAATACTTTATTATTAAAAAATCCTTCCTTAATCAATCAAGAACCTTACGATCGCGGTTGGATGGTAAAAATAAAATCCGACCGTAACGATGACTTTCAGACACTAATGTCAGCAGAAGTATTCGAAAAATATATCGGTGCATTTTTTCGAAAATCATAAATGCCTTTCTAACCAATTATGCATTTCCCATAACATATGCATCACCGATTCTTTGGCTCGGTAACTATGACTCTCATGAGGCAACATGACCAATCGGACGGGTGCTCCCTGTCCTTTCAAAGCTGCATAAAATCTTTCGCTTTGCATAGGATACGTTCCAGAGTTATTATCTGCATCTCCATGAATCAATAATAAGGGTGCCTTGATTTTATCGGCGTGCATAAAAGGGGACATCTTAAAATAAGTATCCGCAGCTTCCCAAAATGTTCTTTCCTCAGATTGAAAACCATAAGGCGTCAAGGTTCGATTGTAGGCACCACTACGAGCGATACCCGCGGCAAAAATATCCGAATGAGCCAACAGGTTAGCCGTCATAAAGGCACCATAAGAATGTCCTCCCACTGCTAGTCGTTTCGGGTCTGCAATACCTCGATCCACGATCGCTTTAGCAGCAGCTTCTGCATCCATCACAAGTTGTTCGATAAAAGTTTCGTTGGGTTCTTCGTCCCCTTCTCCGACAATGGGCATTCCAAAATCGTCGAGTACCGCGTATCCTTGTGTTACCCAAAAGATTGGCGAATACCAACCAATTCTAATAAATTGATAAGGAGAATCTTTAACTTGTCCTGCCGCTTTGGCACTTTTATATTCCCGTGGATATGCCCACATCAACGCAGGTAGTTTTCCGTTTTTTGTCGGATCATAACCAGGAGGTGTATATAAAGTAGCATTCAAATCAAGACCATCTGCCCGCTTGTATTGAATAAGTTCTTTTTTGACCGCTTTTAAACTTTTATACGGATCGACAAAATGGGTGATTTGCTTCAGGTCTCCAGTTTTTAAATTTCGAAAAAAATAATTGGGTGGCTCATCTTTTGATTCTCGAGCCGTCAAGAGTTTGTTTTCTGAAATCCACTTTACCGAAACGGGACGTTCATAATAGGGTGCTTCCGAACGCCACAAACGAGAGGTTTGCTTCGTTTTCAGTTCAAACGCATCCACAAAAGGTCGGTTTCCTTCTGCCGATGCTCCCTGACCAGTCAAATAAAGATATCCGCTTTTTTCTACCAGCACACTTCTTCCGTAGGTATTTCTTTGGGTTACAAAATCACCAGGATCATTGTAAGAATCTTCCCAACTACGATCAGACAACGGCACTTTACCTTTTCCCGGATAATCCGGCTGCCACTGGCTCGTTATCAATTGTCTATTGGGCCACCACCACTCATAACAAATTGCGAGATCCCCTTGTCCCCATTCCACTCCTCCGTAGCGAAGTTCAAAGGAGATAAGTGTTTGTGCTGCTTCTGTAAAAGGAGCTGAAAGGAAGTACATTTGATCTCGAATATCTGTTTCTACTTTTGGATCTCCCTCATCTTGTGCTTCTACCCAAATAAGGGTGGCCGGATGATCTGATCGCCAACCAAAAGAACGAGGACCTTTACGGACGGCACCGAATCCCTTTGGGATATCTTCTGAAGAAGGAATGGAGGCTATCGTTTTTATGAACGTTCCTTTTCGATCCATCATCTCTACCTGTGTGGCGAATCTCCCGTAAGGAACAAGGTAGGAAAAGGGAGGCTGAATCCTAGTGACTAAAACATAATTACCATCGGGACTCGTTTGCAGATTACTGATGATACTTGATGATCCAAAATTAGTCTGTTCGCCTGTCTCTAAATTTACCGTTTTGAGTTGCGAAGTAGTATAATAAGTAAAGAGTGCTTCGTCATGTTTATTTTTTAATAAATCCTGATAAGTTCGAACCGGCGCCATGCTGGTTTTGTTTTCCTGAATAACAGGCCCTAATGGAACGGGACTGGCAACGGGTGCGCTCTTACGATTATCAGCAATGGCTTTGTACAAAATTGATTTTCCATCAGAAAACCATCGATAAGGCAAAGCGGATATAGCGTCATTAATAATAGCTGGTGTTATTTTTTTTGCGGTAGCTTCCGCTAAATCAATTAACCAAAGTTCGAGACCTGTTGTTACGGTATTGGTAAAGGCGATTTTATCCCCTTGCGGAGACCAGCTGACATTTTCGATCTTAGGTACGGACGGTAATCCGCTCACTTTTTTTTCAGAAAAGTTTTTTAATGATTTTATTTTGAATCCATTATAATAAAAAGGACGACTGGAACCATTGGTCCGTGGATTTATTCTGATGCCTGCCAGTCGTAATTCTGGTTGTGCCACTTCTTCAATAGAAGGTAAGTTGGGTTTTTCCATTAGAAGCATCCAGTTACCTGATGGGCTTAAACTTGCTCCCGGTGTTGGGGCGGCATTAATCAACGCAGCGATATCATCCGGTGGATTTTGGTAACCAGCATCATCCGTTACTTTCAAGAGCGTCTCATTTGTCATAATAGAAAATAGTTGTCAGTGTAAAAGGTTGAGAAAGATACCTTCTAATCTTTGTGATAGAGCAGCGATCAAAGCTACTAATTAAATTTTAATCTTGGAGGTTCACCATCTGTAAGAGCCGTTATTTTAACTTTTTCTCAAGATCAATGAATCAAGGCCACCGAAAGTTATTATTAAAGTGTAAATTCGTGAATATATAACCATATATTGAGTAACATCGTGCCCGTAAAACAGCTTATCCCTCATTTTATTCAAGAGCAATTTTTAGGTGCCCACACCTCTGGTCATCTTAATGCCTATACTATTTTCATTGACCTTTCCGGTTTTACGCCCTTGACCGAAACGCTGATGAAGGAAGGAAATGAAGGGGCGGAGGAATTATCTACCAGTCTGAATAATATTTTCGAACCAATGGTTCGGATCGTATACCAAAATAAAGGATTCATTCCCTACTTCGCCGGAGATGCCTTTACTGGTATTTTTGAACATACCAAAAATCCTATTGAAGTCATCCAGACAGCTTGCCAACTGCGTGCGTTATTCGTACAGGAAGGAATTAAAAAAACCCGCTTCGGTAATTTTGAAATTGGTATTAAAATCGGAATTTCTTTTGGAGAAGTTCGTTGGGGAATTGTCGGTAAACAATTAAACTCTTTTTATTTTCGTGGACCAGGAATTGATAATTCTGCCGCAGCAGAACACCACGCTTCGGGACAGGAAATCATTTTAGACCAACATATTCTTAAAAAAATTCCTACTCAAAAATACCAACTAGAGGATCTAGGAAATGGTTATAGTAAATTACTTTCTACGGACGTTGAAAGCAATAATATTTCTGACGAGTTTCAGATTCCATCCATTTCTGGAAAAGCACTTCGCAATTTTTTACCCAAGTCAATTGTTCGATTTAACGAAGCTGGAGAATTTCGCCGCGTTACAACTATTTTTATTGCCTTTGACGGAATCACCAACCACAAAGATTTTGATAAGTTCACGACGCTGGTGCTAGATCAGTTTAACACCTTTTCCGGATATTTCAAAGAAATAGATTTTGGTGATAAAGGAGGCGTCATGCTAGGCTTTTTTGGTGCACCCATTTCATTCGAAAATAATACAGAACGCGTGCTTGAGTTGGCATTAGCCATTAAAGAAGGTGTCGAGGTTTTCTCAGACCAGATGTCTATTAAAGTAAAAATGGGAATCACGGTAGGACTAGCGTTCACAGGCATCATTGGAGGTGCAGAACGGTGCCAATATGCAGCAGTAGGTAATCGAGTCAATATCGCTGCTCGCCTGATGGTCAAAGCCGCTTGGGGAGAAATTCTAGTAGACGAAGAAATACGAAAAGCCAAACAATACAAATTTGTACATAAAGGAGATATCCAATACAAAGGAGTAGCCGCAGATATTCCTACCTATGTTTTTCAAGGTCGAAAGGTCCTCATCAAAAGTGGTTATAAAGGTGGCATGAAAGGTCGAAAAAAGACCTTAAACAAACTGTTGAATTTTATTGTGCCTGTTTTGGATGGTCGTTACAATGCCTTAGTTTACATATTTGGAGAAGCTGGATCCGGTAAGAGTCGACTTACTTTCGAACTACGTAAAAAACTGAAAAAGAAAAGAGATCTCACCTGGATTATCTGCCAGGCAGATCAAATCTTACAAAAACCATTCAATCCATTTATCAGCGCTCTAAGTATTTTCTTCGATCAGGCGGCTAACGACAATCATCAACTCAACCTAGAAAAGTTTGAGGAAAATTTCAACATGCTGGACGAAGACTTAGCCGTTTCTTCTCACGGGCAAGCCGAAGTCGTTCGTAAAGAATTACTACGAACTAGATCTGTTCTTGCTGCGCAAATGGGAATAATTTATGAAAATTCGCTTTGGAGTCAATTGGATGCTAAAGGTCGTTACCAAAATATTAATAGTGCGCTTACTAGTTTTTTCCTAGCATTATCTATTAGCCGTCCACTAGTGATCGAACTGGAAGATGGACACTGGTATGATGAAAGTTCACAAGAATTTCTTAATTCATTTTCTAAAAAAATCGCAGGGTTTTCGATTGCCTTAGTGGCTACTTCCCGTTACGAAGATGATGGAACCAAAAAATATTTGATCCCCAAAGAAGTATTGAAAGAAAACTTTATTCATCTAAAGCGAATAAATCTTAAAAATCTCTCGCTCAAAGCAATTACCAGAGTTTTAAAGCAAAAACTTGAAGGAGCAACACACCCTGATTTTGATCTGGCCATTCATCAACTTACGGATGGCAATCCTTTTTATTTAGAACAAGTCATTGCATATTACCAGGAAGAAAATCTTTTAGTGGAAGAGTCCGGACGTTGGAATCTTAAAGAAAATCACGGCGTGTTTTCTGATTCTATCAATGCTATTCTAATGGCTAGGATTGACCGACTTTCTGACCTAGTAAAAGCAACCGTAAAAACCGCTGCCGTCATCGGTAGAGAATTTGAAATTCCGATTCTTTCAGCGGTTTTAAAAAGCCATGAAGATTTTGATTTTAATTCTCCCAACACGATCATAGAACAGATAAGTGCGGCCGAAAAAGGACAAATTTGGCAGGCGATGAACGAGATTAAATATATATTTCGACACGCTTTACTACGGGAAGCTGTTTATGAAATGCAGCTCCGTACGCAACTTAGAAAACTACACTTAACCATTTCGGAGTCCATCGAAAAGATATACGAAGATAATTTATCCGAAAAATATATCGACCTAGCTTTCCATTACGAACAGGCTGAGGTATCAGATAAAACAAATTTTTATCTCGAAAAAACAGCAAATTTCGCCAAAAGTAATTTTCAAAATGCCCAAGCTTTAAAATATTACGATCGACTTTTAAATAAGCTGGACGCTAAGAAAGAAGGTGAAAAAGTAGCACCCGTTTTATTAAGCAAAGGCGGTGTCTTAGAATTGATCGGCCAGTGGGATACGGGCGAAGAAATTTATAAAAAAGGGTTAAAAATTGCGCTAAAAACGGACAATGGACTCATAAAAGGTAGAGCTCACACAAAATTAGGACACTTATTACTATTAAAAGGAGATTATAAAAAAGCTCGAACACATTTTGATCATGCACTGGAATTTTTCTCTACCAGAAAAGATCAGATTGGAATCGTTCGTGTCACTGGAAATCTAGGAAATTTATACTTCCGGCAAGGAGATTACAAACAGGCTATTGAATATTTTGAACGAACCATTGCTGGATCAGAAACGCTTCCTTACCACACGGCCAATGCGCAGATTGTCGCCAACCTTGGACTCACTTACATGAATCTCGGCCGTTATGACGAAGGTATTGAGGAACAGAAAAAACAATTAGAGAAGAGCGAAAAAAATGGAGATCGGAGAGGAATGGCTACTTTATATGTCAATCAAGGAATCGTTTATTTTGAAAAAGGAGACTTTGAAAACGCCTTATCTTGTTACGAAAAAGGGCTCGACCTAAGCCAGAAATTGGGTAATAAACTACTCACATCCATCGCCATCGGATGTATTGGTAGTGTGTATCAGCAACAAGGAGATTACCAAAAAGCAGCGGATCATTTTATCCAAGATCTTGAACTTTGTGAACAGCTTGGCGATAAACAAGGAATCGCTATTGCCTTAGGGTTGATCGGAGAACTACGTAGTATCGAGGGAGAATTTGACTTAGCCGTTGATTATCTTAATCATTGTTGTTTTCTTTGCGAAGAACTAGGCTACCAAAAAGGAATCGCAAAAGCTGTTAATAATTTAGCCGACATTTACTATTTAAAAGAAGATTACAGCACGTCTATCACCCATTACGAGAAAGCGATTCGTATTGCCAGAAATATAAAAAACAGGTTAATTCTTTGTTCCAGTCTTCTGGAAAAAGCCCAAACCCTATTGGATATGCAAGATCCTGAGGAAGCGCCCCATCTGGTCAGTGAAGCCCATCAGATCGCTGATTCGCTTGGAAATCCCGATCTGTCTTTTCACGCCCAATTATTACAAGCTCAAATTTTCCATTATCAGGGAACATCCACAGAAGGGATTCGTTTACTAGAAGAACTATTATTAAAGAATCAAGACGACGAAAGACGAGCAAATCTTTACTTTGAACTAAATAAATTGGCCCCACATCACAAGACTGCTCGATTACGTGCGTTAGAGTTATACAAAACCCTTTACACCAAAACCCCTAAATTTATTTATCAAAAGCGTATCAATCACCTATCCGAATAGCACATGAAATTATTGACCTTTTTTATATTGACCTTTTCTACCCTCTTAGGGTGCACTGAAAACGCCAATAGCACGTCTACCAACGTCTCCACAAAAAATTCTGAGGTATCTCATGTTGATACGCTACCCTCGCCGATTTCCTTAGCTGTCCATTCCTCTCATTACGATTTTCCATACCAGCTGATGGAACCCAAGCAGTCCTTTAAAATGCCGAATAGGTTAGAAGAAATATCTGGTCTCTGTATTACCCCGGATAATAATTTCCTCTATACAATTCAAGATGAAAAAGGTAATGTCTATAAGATTGATATTGCATCAGGAGAAGTGATAGAAAAATTTAATTTTGGTAAGAATGGCGATTATGAAGGTATTACGCTTTACCAAAACACGGTTTTCATTACAAAAAGCAACGGAACCATTTATGAAGTGAAAAATTTGGGTAAAGACAATCAGGAAGTTTCAAATCACAAAACAGACCTTAAAGGCAAAAATGACGTAGAAGGACTTTGTTACCAAGCTTCTTCCAACAGTCTGCTCATTGCTTGTAAAGGAATTCCAACAATGGGAGAAACGACCGAAGAGGCAGTTAACAGAAAATTTGTATATCAATTCGACTTAGAAACCAAAAAATTAATTTCAGAACCCCTTTATAAAATTACCTTAAAGAAGGTACAACAATTTTTAAAAGAGGTAGACTATCATGCCAATTTTCAGTATTTCCAGTCTTACCTTGATCAGAAAAATGCTTTTAAATTTAATCCCTCCGGAATTGCCATCCATCCTAAGACCAAAGAGGTATATATTTTATCTTCTTCTAAAAAAATGCTTTTGATTATAAATGAGGCCGGAGAAATTCAATATTTAGCGAAACTAAATAAGAAAATTCACCGTCAACCAGAAGGCATTACTTTTGGGCAGGATGGCACCCTTTTTATCGCAAATGAGGGTAAAGGAGGGCACGGAAAAGTTCACGTATATGCTCCCAAAGTTCACTAATAAAAAATATCTCCAGATCCTTTGCTCCCTTTAGGGTGTTTTTACTAAAAGTATGTAACTTTAACCCTCAATTAATTTAAGTTAAATAATACCAGCAGGACATCCTGCCAAGACTCTTAATCTACACAATCAATTGCCATTATGAGTATAATTGAAATGAAAGTCCCCGTGATCGGAGAATCCATTACCGAAGTAACCCTATCTAAATGGTTGGTTGCCGACGGCGATTTCGTAAATATTGATGATCCTATTTGTGAATTTGAATCCGATAAAGCAACCCTAGAATTTCCAGCAGAAGCTGCTGGAGTCATCAGCTTTGTGGCCAGCGAAGAAGATGATCTTGAAATTGGTGCCTTGGTGGCCAAGATAGATACCAGTGTCAGTAAAGGAAGTGCTGCCCCAGCACCCGATAAAAAAGAGGCACCTGCCAAAAAGGAGGCGCCAGCTAAAAAAGCTGCTGCAAGCTCAACTCCCACCGGACAAATCATTGAAATGAAAGTTCCCGTGATCGGAGAATCTATCACAGAAGTAACCCTCTCTCAATGGCTAAAAGGCAATGGAGAACACATCAATATTGATGAACCTATTTGTGAATTTGAATCCGATAAGGCAACCTTGGAATTTCCAGCGGAAGCTTCAGGTAAGCTGATTCACGTAGCTGCGGAAGGAGACGACTTAGAGATTGGTGCCCTCGTGGCCAGAATAGAAGTTGGTGCTACTACCAATAATGCTACTGAAGAGGAAGAGGTAGAAGAAGTTCCAGTAGGCAATCTAGAGACAGCAACTACCAATGATACGCATTACGCCAACGGTCATCCTGCTCCTGCAGCAGCAAAATTGATGGCCGAAAATAAACTAACTGAAAAGGATGTTAAAGGGACTGGCAAAGACGGACGAATCACCAAAGAAGATGTTCTCAAAGCCGTTGCCAACCAAAAAAACAAACCAGCTCCTTCTAAATCAACCCCAGCGAATGGTGCTGCCAAGGTAAGCACACCTGCAGCTCCAACGGGTGAACGGGCCGAACGGGTAAAAAAGATGAGCCGTATGCGTCGAACCATCGCCAAACGATTGGTTTCCGCTAAAAATAATACCGCCATGTTGACCACTTTTAACGAAGTGGATTTGACCAATATCATGGCCATGCGTAAGAAATACCAAGAAGAGTTTGTAGAAAAGTATGGTACCAAACTGGGCTTTATGTCCTTATTTTCCAAGGCCTGTGCTAAAGTGCTCATGGAAATGCCAAATGTCAATGCTTCTATCGACGGTGATAATATTGTCTATCACGATTACGTGGATATTTCCATTGCCATCTCTACCCCCAACGGATTGGTGGTTCCTCCAGTAAAAAATGTGGAAAAATTGAAATTTCACGAGATAGAGTTAGCGATCAAGGCGCTAGCTGGAAAAGCACGATCAGGAGAACTAACCCTCGAAGAAATGAAAGGCGGAACCTTTACCATTACCAACGGTGGTGTTTTTGGGTCCATGATGAGTACACCGATTCTCAACGAACCACAATCTGCCATCTTGGGAATGCATACCATTCAACAACGTCCGATGGCCGTTGATGGAGAGGTCAAAATACGTCCCATGATGTATCTAGCGCTTTCTTATGATCACCGAGTAATTGACGGTAGTACGTCTGTAACCTTCCTTGTAAAAGTTAAGAAATTGCTAGAAGATCCAGTGAAGCTACTTTTGCTATAAAAAACAGTAAATAATACCGCTATATATGGCGTTATTTTTGCATAATTTTAAATAAAATGGTCTGATTTTACAGTCAGACTATTTTTATACTACCAAATAGACTAATTTATAATGACTTTAAAGGAATTTTTTGATCTGCTGGCTGACCAACCCTTTCTGTTACTGGCTTACTTCGGAATGATTCCACTCACAGCGCTCATATCGGGCTTTATGGGTAAAAATGAAGGTCATCTCAGTCCTTGGAAATATTTATACTCGGCATTGGTCTACCTAATCTGTATTCCAGGTATATTTTCGATTACGCTCAATGTTTATTTGTTTTTATTTGAAAAACAGAGTGTTTTCGACGCTGATATCTATACGCAAATCCTTCCTATTTTCTCTATGTTTGCAACGTTGTTATTAATAAAAAATAACGTGCCACTAGATCGTATTCCTGGCTTTAATAAGCTATCCGGACTCTGTATGGCTATTTTTGCCACCCTAATCTTTATGTGGATTATTGATCGAACTCGTATTTTTGTGATTTCCATTGTACCTTTTTATTACGTTGGAATCATGTTTATTGCATTATTGCTACTATTCCGATTTGGAATTGGAAAAATGTTTAATGCGAAATAAAAAAGCCCTGCCTACCGGCAGGCCGTTGGCTCTTTTCTTATTGAAAGAAGGCAACTAGTTAATAACTACAAACATATTAACCAACACTTCGCGCTTCTATTTCCCACATTTGATCACGACCTTCTAAAGGAACAATTCCTCAAGAAGATCAAACTAGATTTATTTTATCATCAAAACCCTGATAAAATCATACCTCTGGTTATTCTTTTCACTTGTGTGGCTATCCGGTTACACACAAGACCTAAATCTTGGTGCCCAATTTGTACCTCAAGCAATTCATCTAGATGGCCAATTGCTTGAATCCCAATGGGAAACAGCTGATAAAACTGCTCCTTTTTGGATGACCTTTCCGCAAGATTCTATCCAAGCTCGTTCACATACCGAAGTCAGGATATTACACGACGAATATTTTCTCTACATCGGGGCGACTTGTATTGATCAAGTTCCAGGAGACTTTGTAGTACAGTCCCTAAAAAGAGATTTTGATTTTTCGGTTAACGACGCTTTTGCCATCTACCTCGATGCCTTTAAAGATGGGAACAACGCGTTGGGATTTGCCGTCAGTCCTTATGGCGTACAGTGGGATGCCATTATCTCCGACGGTGGTCATAAGC
>CAZYAC010000045.1:0-5879 GCA_964645475.1 uncultured Saprospiraceae bacterium
TACTTTCCAAGATACGGACGGTGATTTAACTTGTGATGCCGATGATGGTTGTCCCGAAGATCCCAATAAAATTGCCCCAGGCGTTTGTGGTTGTGGTGTTGAGGATATTGATTCTAATGGAGATGGTATCTTTGATTGTGAAGATCAAGGGGTTTACTGTACGGCTATGGGAGAAAGTACCCAATATGAATGGATTAAGAAAGTTGGATTAAATGGTGGTCTCAATCATTCAGGTGACGATGGAGGTTACGCAGATTATACGAGTACTACTTTTGATTTAGAGATAGGCAATAGCAATCTTATCACGCTTATTCCTGGATTCTCTACCAGCAATTATTACGAATACTGGACAGTTTATATTGACTTAAATCAAGATGGAGATTTCTACGACGCAGGAGAGCTCGTGTACAGCCAGGTATCTAGATACAATATTATTGACTGCCTACATATCCCGGCAAGTGCAACATTGGGAACTACCCAAATGCGTGTAATGATGTCTTATAATGGCTGGGCTTATCCTTGTGATACTTTCCATGATGGGGAAGTTGAGGATTATACGGTTACTATCTCCGAACCAGTGATTAATTATTGTAATTCTAGTGGTAATAATAGCCATGAAGAATGGATTAAAAAGGTGAGATTAAAAGACATTAACAATTTATCTGGCAACGATGGTGGATATGCAGATTATACCAACCATTATACTCAATTGTCACAGGGTGAAAACAAGACCATAGTTTTGAAACCAGGCTTTTCAGGATATGCATATCGCGAATATTGGAAGGTTTGGGTTGATTGGAATCAAGATGGTGATTTTGCAGATTGGGGTGAACTAGAAGTGGTGGCTAGCAGCTATGGAACCCTCTATAAAAATATTAGTGTTCCACATAATGCACTGCCAGGCGCAACCCGCATGCGTGTAAGTATGAAGTATGGAGGTTGGCCTTCTGCCTGTGGAAACTTTAACTACGGAGAGGTAGAAGATTATACAATTATTGTGAATGGTAGTCAAGGGTTTACTTCCCAGCCAACACCTAATGATGGGAAACTCAAACTTACTGCTACGACCAAAGCAAACAACGTACAACTAGACTGGATCAATGATACAGGTGATCAAAACGATTATTTTGTGATTGAAAAATCTACAGATGGGCGAAATTTTGACATGATGACAACGGTTGACAATCAGAAGAACGATCGTATCTTACGTACTTATTCAACCTTGGATACCAAGCCGAATTTAGGTCTTAACTATTACCGAATTAAATTGATTATGAATGACGGAACCGAGCGCTATAGCGAAATTCAGTCAGCGAAAATCAGTCATGATCCTAATGCAATTAGTATCTATCCCAATCCTGCAACAGAAAAAGTATTTATTAATTTAAAAGCTTTCAATGGAATGAGTGCAAAGATTATGATTGTAAATAATTTCGGTAAAGTGGTTCATCGCGAAGAGATTGATAAAATTCGTAAAACGACACACCGAATTGATCTAGATCGTTTGCAAGCTGGACATTATACAATTAGCATTTTAGTCGAAGGAAGAAAACGAATTGCAAAACCATTAGTAGTTGTGAAATTATAATTATTGTAATGCATCTTACTGGCTAAATTTTAAACCGTCAGTAGGAAGGTTAAATCAGGCAAGCTGCTCACGATGTGGGTAGCTTGCTTTTTTAATAATTACTTTTTTCCACCTATAAAAGTTTCCAGTATTGGCATTTCTTCTTCTTCTACTTTCATGACTTGAATCGCTACTAGAGAAATAAGACAATACGCTAAAAAATAATAGAAGCCAGCATGAATTTCTGCATGAAATCCATCATTGGATTTAGTCGCTAAATAGGCTAAAAAAACTCCAACAACAAAGACATCAGCCATCGACCATTTTCCAATAACACGAACAAAATTGAACAGTTTTTTTCGATTACCAAGATTTTTAAGAAAAAGGACAATCAGCAAAATAATCGCTTTTATAATAGGAACGATTACACTAAAAAGCAGAATCAATATAGCAACCAGTTGATTATTATTGGTATATAAAGTTTCTATAGTCTTAAGAATACTTTGGGTACTTTCGTAAAGCGTTACTTCACCAACGAGCGGTAATCGAGGGATGATAGAAATACTCATAATCGGTTGAAATAAACCAGGATATAAACAGGCTAGAGAAGCCAAAATAAGGAAAAAAGCAATCCAGTTTCGCATCGTCATAATTAAATAGGATATTTTGATTAAAATGAAGTCTATTATTAAGTGGCGAAGATAAGGAATTTTGTACTTTCGTTTTTTATTAGACATTACAGAAGGTGATTTGAGCGAAGCAATATTTGAAGCATGTGATTTACAACGAGCAATATTTGAAAATACCAACCTCGAGAATGCGGATTTCTCTACGGCACACGGATATTCATTTGATCCAGCAAAGAATCGAATCAGAAAGGCTATATTTTCCATACCAGATGTTACCAGATTATTGGATACGTATGGAATTGAAATTAGGAAATAAAGAACCTATCACTTAATTAATTCAATATTATGACTAATTCAATACTATGACCTTTTTAAAACTAGGATTACCCAAGACGCTTGTTGAAGCCCTCACCGATCATGGATATCAACAACCCTATCAAATCCAAACCGAGGTTATTCCAGCTATTCTTAAAAAGAAAAATATTTTGGCAATAGCAAAAACTGGTTCGGGTAAAACAGCTAGTTTTGTGTTACCTATTCTGGTAAATTTACAACGAAGTTCTCCACCAAAAAACCGGCAGCCACAGGCCTTGATCGTAGTACCTACCCGCGAACTAGCGGTACAAGTAGGAAGTATTTTTCAATTATTTAGTAAAGCCATGCCGAATTATATCAAGGCAGTAACCGTTTATGGTGGTGTCTCGATAAACCCACAGATGATGGGTATGAATGGTGTACAAGTACTGATCGCCACTCCTGGTCGTTTATTAGACCTGGTGGATTCCAAGGCAGTTCAATTATCATCGGTACAAACACTCGTCTTAGATGAAGCAGATAAGATGCTCAATTTAGGTTTTAAAGAAGAGATGAATCGTATCCTATCCTTGCTTCCCAAACAGCGACAAAATCTATTGTTCTCTGCTACCTTAAGTCCAGATCTTGAGGGATTGCAGGCTATCATCATGTCTGATCCTCTAATCATTAATTTATCAGAAGAAGAGAAAGTAGCGGCGGATCTTATAGAACAATCAAGCTATCTTGTACCCGAAGAAAGTAAAGGGCCACTACTTAGATATCTCGTCAATAGCAATGCCTATTCTCAAATATTGGTCTTTACCGCTTCTGGATATAAAGCAGATAATGTAGCGAATAAACTCAGAAAAAACGGGATCACCGCTTCCGCAATCCATGGCAAGAAAAGTCAGTCGGCAAGGAATAAAGCGTTGTATCAATTTAAGGAAGGAAAACTAACTGTTTTGGTCGCAACGGATCTTTTATCTCGTGGGATTGATATAGCGTTTCTTCCTTGCGTAATTAACTATGAGTTACCACGCTCTCCAAAAGATTATATTCACCGGATCGGCCGGACAGGAAGAGCGGAAAATAAAGGGGTCGCCATTTCCTTTGTTAGTCCAGGGCAACTAAAACATTTTAAAATGATTTTAAAGAAGAATAAGCTTTGGATCGAATTGATTGATAGTAAAGTCTTGGATTTACATGGACATTGAAAATGTATAAATTTTAAAAACAAAATGACATTAGATCATGTTGAGCATTTTAACTAAATTAAAAAATGCGACCATGAATAAATTGGAGAGATTTATCATCGATAATGCCTATACTTACGAGACTTACCGACAGCTCATTGATCAGGAATTTTCAGAAAATAAAACCACCGGACCTGATCATTCGGAGGAAATGCTCAACTATACCAGTCTTAATATTTCTCGAATGAAACGATTGGATAGAAAGAACCGGTTAACGGAAGGCACCAAAGCGATCCTGAAAACCATTCAACGACCACTTACCTGGTTAGTCATAACGGAAGGTTGGTGCGGAGATGCAGCGCAGATTATTCCAACCTTAAATCATATGGCGAAAGAAAATGAGCATATCAGTTTGCATTTTATTCTTCGTGACAAAAACCTTCCAGTAATGGATGCATTCTTAACTAACGGTGCACGATCTATTCCGATTGTCATCATCTTAGACTCCAATAGCTTAGAAGTATTAGGTTCTTGGGGACCTCGGCCATCTGAAGTGCAAAAAATGGTAATGGATGCCAAAAATAAGGTAAAAGCCACTGAAGATTTAGCCTTACAGAAGCAGCTAAATGACACGGCTGCTCAACAACTTCATTTATGGTATGCTAGGAATAAGACGATGGATATTCAGCGAGAATTTTCTTCCGCATTACAGAATTTTCTACATATTACTTAAAAAATATACATTAATTGGGCCATTAAAGGGAAAATTAACAGGATTATCCGTTAAACGGCATTGGATTTGCTTTTCTAACTGAGATAGTATTCTATTATACTAAAGGGTATTTTACATTCGCTATTTAGGTGAATATTGTAGCAATTAATACCCAAACAGAAGAAGCGTTCTTATTCTTTGTTAGTATGATAATCCACTCAACTACTAATAATGAACCCAACAAAATATATAAAATTACTTATCCTATCCTACCTGTTATTTTCAGGCAATCTACTGTTTAGCCAACCTCAAAACGAAATAAAGTTTACCACCATTGACAACACAAATGGTCTCCCGGGCAATACGGTCAGTTCTATCATCAAAGATGAACTAGGTTTTGTTTGGATTGGAACGAATGACGGATTGTGTAGATATGAAGGAATGAGTATATCCAAAATATACCGGCCTAATAATCCTAAAATAAAAGGTGGTTTGGAAAATGGTAATATCCGTTCACTTTTTCTAGATAGTAATAAAAATTTATGGATAGGTACCCGTTTGGGAGGATTAACAAGATTTCACCAGCCAAGTGGTACATGGAAAACATTTAGACACCAAGAAAATAATCCACATAGTATCAGCAATGATGAAATACTAGTAATTACCGAAGATAAAGAAGGCAAAATTTGGATTGGTACAGAGGATGGGTTAAATGTTTTTCATCCTGAAACAGAAACGTTTACTTCATTTAAAGTGGATACTAAAAATGTAAATGCAATTAAAGGCAAAGCCGTATTAACTATTCTTCCCGATAAAGCAGGAAGAATTTGGGTAGGCACCTGGGGAGGTGGATTAAATTTATTATTATTACCAGAAGATGGAGACTTAGAAAAGGCTAGTTTTCAACAATACATTCCAAATAATCAAAAAGGGGCTAAAAACATTTGGAAAATATATCAGGATCGTAAAGGTCGCTACTGGATTGGGTCGAGAGGTGCTGGATTGTTTTTAATGGAATTACCAAAAAAATTGGCTAACCATCAGGCCTCAAAAGATTGGCAACCTATATTTCATCAGTACAAATATAGCGAAGACAATCCTATAATTACCAACAATCATCTTGAAGACATTTATCAAGATGTGCGAGGAAATTTATGGATAGGAACAGTAAGCGGTCTAAATTGTATTTGGTCAAAGGACCTTATTTCTAAATTCAAAAATAAAAAAGAAGGTCAAAAGGTGGAGTTAAACTTCCAGAAATATAGTAATCAACTACAAAATATATCCTCATTAGTAAACAATAATATCAATACCATTTTTGAAGACCTACAGGGATTAATGTGGTTTGGGACCTACGCCGGTATAAGTCAATACAACTGGTTTACCAATCAATTTGAGGTATATGAACTGGTAGAAGATATTTCTAAGACACCCAACACCCAAAATCTTTATGTTGATTTAAACGGAGTGCTTTGGTTTGGATT
>CAZYAC010000045.1:5979-20159 GCA_964645475.1 uncultured Saprospiraceae bacterium
TATAGTCATAACCCAGATGATTCAACTTCCATAAGTGACAATTCGATAAATCAAGTTTATCAGGATAGCAACGGAGATATTTGGATTGCTACATTTAATGGTTTAAATAAGGTAAGAGATATTACCGCTGAAAGTTTAAAATTTAAGCAATTCAAACATGACACCGAAAATCCTGAAACAAGTATTCCATCAAACAGAAACATTGCCTTAACGGAAATAAAAGGAATTCTTTATATAGGTAGTAATACTGGTCTTAGCGGCTATGATTTAAAACATAAAATTTTTATAAATTACAGTAAAAAAGATAATAAAAAAAGTATTCAATGCTTAGAGAAAACAATAGATGGAAATATTTGGGCGAGTACAACTGAAGGAATCTTGTTTTTTAATCCAAGTACGAAGCAATTTAATCAATATGAAAAACAAGATGGTCTCGGAAACGCTATATTTCAACACGGTTCAAGTTTTCATGATCATAAAGGTTATATATATTTTGGCAGTAACCAAGGTGTTACCCGGTTTCATCCGTTGAACCTAAGTAATAATGAGATACCACCACCAGTCTACATTACAAATATTCGAAAGATAAATCCTGAAGGAGAAGTTCGAAGTAATGGAATATATGCCAAGGAAATAATTGTAGAACACAATGAATATTACCTCTCGATAGATTATGCAGCGCTCAATTATAACCGACCTGAGAAAAACAAATATGCTTATAAGTTAGATGGATTCGAAGAAAACTGGAATTATACGGATGAAAAAGTGCCAGCCGTTTATACAAATCTAGCACCCGGAACCTATTTCTTTAAAGTAAAAGCAGCCAATAACGACGGGGTTTGGAATCAGACCAATACAACAATCAAGATAATCAAACGCCCAGCTTTTTGGGAAACTTGGTGGTTTAAAATTATGGGTATCATCCTGGGGTTTGCATTACTAAGCCTTGGAATGAAAAATTACACCAAAACCATCAAGGACAGAAATAAGATATTACAAAAATTTAATCAAGATTTAAATCAAGAAATAGAACAACGGAAAGAAATTGAAAAAAAATTGCAAGAAAGAGAGCAACATATGGAATCTCTTGTTAAGCTTCGCACCAAAGAACTCGAAAATAAAAATGCAAGGATAAAATCTCTTTTAGAAGAAATCCGTCAACGAAATGAACATCTCGAACTAGAGATTGCCAACCGAACCAAAAATTTAAGTGACTCTAATCAGGAATTACAACGCTCCAATCATGCATGACCTAGAACAGTTTGCATACATTGCCTCACACGACTTGCAGGAGCCGCTGCGGGTTGTTGGTAATTTTATTGGACTTTTACGTAGAAGATATGCAGCGCATTTTGACGAAGAAGCATTCCAATATATTGATTTTGCGGTTGATGGTGTTCAACGAATGTCACAACAAATTAAGAATATTTTGACTTTTTCCAGAGTAAGTCAAAAGGAAATGGAATTTAGAAGAACAGATATCAATGAGGTAATTGAAACCAAAATCCACGATCTTTCTAAAAACATAGAGGAGAAAAATGTCAAACTAAAAATAGAAAGAATGCCAGAAATTGTTTGTGAAAAAACGCAAATAGAAATGGTATTCTACAACCTGATAAGTAACGCCATTAAATTTAACAAAAGCGAGATTCCAATTATTTTTATCTCCAACCAGACGACGGAAGAAAATGGTTATTGGCATTTTTCTGTTAAGGATAATGGAATCGGAATTGAAAAACAATATCAAGAAAAAATCTTTGAAATCTTCCGTCGGTTACATAATAAAAAAGAGTATGCAGGAACGGGAATTGGACTCACTCTTTGTCTAAAAATAGTTCATCGTCACCATGGAAAAATTTGGTTTGAATCTCAGGAAGGTCATGGTACTACTTTCCACTTTACGATCTCTAAACAACTCACTGAATCTAAAAACACGAGAGAAAAGAAAATCGAAAAAGGATTAAAACACGTAAAGTAATTTAAAATTTCTAACCAAAATTAACTAACTTTAGGTCTATACTCAAAAAACCAGGATTCCAATAATTACCGTTTTAAATTTAAAAAATGGAACCTGCCATCATCAGCAAACTCATCCCCGCTACCCTTCTTCTGGTCCTCGGAATTCTTGAAGCGTTAGGTGGACTTTATTTGGAAGACAAGCGATCAAAAGACGATTTTACCATTGAGCTACTAAGTTTGATCACCCTTCCAACTTTAATTCAACCCGGTATTTTTCTATTGGTTCTTTGGAGTATGGGCAATCTATTTCCAGGATTAGAAGATCATTATCTACATCTAGCCATCGGCTGGCAAATTCTGGCTTTTTTACTACTCGACGATCTGACGCAATATTGGTGGCATCGGTTATCTCATATACATCCTGCCATGTGGAAATTACATCGGCCACACCACGTGGTCGAAGAGATGGGTGTACTTGTTACTTACCGTAACGCTACTTTATACTATGCCTTGATGCCAGGTATCTGGTTTTCGGCGTTACTTGTTTTTCTTGGAATGGGCTACGTTTATTTATTTTATTTACCCATAAAATTAGTGATCATTTTGCTCGCCCATAGCGAGACCAAATGGGATCGCTTTCTATATAAATATCCATTCTTACATCCTTTAGCATGGATAGTTGAACGAACCATTTCGACACCCAGTACGCATTATGCGCACCATGGATTAACGGCAGAAGATGGTATTTCCCACCCCAATGGAAATTTTGGAAATCTACTCTTTCTATGGGATGTACTATTTGGCACCGCTAAGATTACACGCAAATATCCTTCAAAGTTCGGTGCTTGGAACCGAATGAAAGAACCTTGGTACGTCCAGTTATTTTTTCCATTGATTCGATCAAAAGATCCTCGCAGCGAACTGCATTCCTTGAAAACAGATCAAGACTACGATCCTTCCAGAGACTTCAAATCATTTGATAAATAAATAATCATGCGAATCAGTAGTTGAATACTTAACTAAATGATAGAAAACGGTGTTGAAATATGCTTCTTGCCAGTTGTTTCTTGCTATTTGCTTCCTTCAATCGCGAAAGAAGCGGGCAAAAAGCAAATAGCGAGTAGCAAGAAGCAATTATATCCGAAACTCAATAAGAAGATGCTGCTTCTTTGATTCATAAATCTATTTTCAACCCCTGATTCGCATTAATCATTATTTAACCTTTCTAAACGAAAAACTCAACCATTTCTAATTCTTTTTTGTTGAAACTAGGATGCGAAAAATTAATTCATTTTATTGCCTAATAATACCTCAACAATTAACTATTTATGATTATTCTTTTATCTCCCGCTAAGACTTTAGACTTGAGTCCTATTAAGCACCCTAAAGCTACACAGCCTCGTTTATTGGACTATAGTAAAACGCTCGTTGGTGAACTTAAGAAAAAGAAAATTGGAGACCTTAAAAAGCTGATGAAGGTCAGTGATAAAATAGCCACCCTTAATGTAGAAAGATTTCAATCCTTCAAAACACCTTTTACAGATAAAAATGCGAAGCCAGCGATTTTAGCCTTTAAAGGAGATGTTTACACAGGGTTGGAGGCAGAGAGTTTCAATAAAACAGCGCTAAATTTTGCACAAAAACATATCCGCATTTTATCTGGTTTATACGGCCTTTTAAAACCGCTTGATTTGATGCAACCGTATCGGCTCGAAATGGGTACGCCCCTAAAAACGGGTAAGCTAAAAAACCTCTACGAATTTTGGGAC
Source organism: uncultured Saprospiraceae bacterium (assembly GCA_964645475.1). GTDB lineage: Bacteria > Bacteroidota > Bacteroidia > Chitinophagales > Saprospiraceae > JALZUU01. The sequence continues at coordinate 9,708 of CAZYAC010000045.1, forward strand.
AATCGGATTACAGATTTGCTCAACGAAGATTTAAAAAAATCAAAATCTACGGTTTTTCTCAACCTAGCTTCTCAGGAATATATGAAGTCCGTTCAGAAAGATCGTTTACAAGGTCCTTTGGTGAATATCCATTTTAAAGAAAATCGAGATGGCAAATTAAAGGTGATTGCTTTTAACGCGAAAAAAGCCCGTGGTGCGATGGCAAATTTAATCGTAAAAAATAAAATCAAATCGGTGAATGGTCTATACGGATTAGAAGTCAATGGATATGTATATGATGAAAATTTGTCGGATGAAGGGAATTTGTGTTTTGTAAAATAGATGGCAACTATTCAGCATCAAAACATTTTTGCCACTAAGGCACGAAGAACACTAAGTTTTTCTTCAGAGGTAACTGCTTCTGAAAGTGTTTTTCTCGTAGAGTTCGCAGGACAATCGAGATAAATATAACAACCAGTTGGACAGTTTATTGATGTTCCAAAAAAATCATTTGCGAAGTACTAATGAATTTTTTTTTAGACACCAGCCCGATAGTTCATTAGACAATAATATGTTCCATTTCAAAAAAGAAATCATTACCCCAGAAATAGCCAAATACAAAATCACTGCAAACGAAAAACCCCTCACCTACCGCAACTGGATCACCTATTTAAAAACCTCTATAGATTTCACAGATTTTTTTGTAAATCTTCTAAAATCTAGTGATCATAATTCCATGAGTAAGCAAAAAAACAGAAAAATTAGGAGAAGTTTATACGATTCTAAATATCTAAAATACCTTCTGGGAGCTTAAGCATCAACACCTTCTGTTCCCGATCTTCCTTCACTACAAATGACGGATGCAAAGGAATCATTACTTCTCGCCCATCATAATCCACAAAGGCCATTTCTTGCTGAGGAAATTCTTCAATTCGAATAATGGGTCCAATAATTCCAAGTTCTACTTCTTCAATTTGGTAATGTAAATATTTAAGATGTGGTTCAATGTTTTCGAGTGGAATTTCTTTAGCTTCTGGTGGAATAATATCTGCTGGACGCAGAAATACGGGTCGGGAAACAATTTTTGCCGCTTGCTCACGGGTTTCAATATCTTCGAAGTGTACGATCAAATCTCCGGATTGTTGAAAATGATCAATAAAGTGAGGAACTTGCTGACCTCCAATTTCAACAAACAAGACATCTGCTTTCAGGACATCCTCTAAATAAGTAGGTTCTATCTGTAGTTTTAGTTGACCATTAACACCGAAGGGTTTGCGGGTATGTCCTACTTGTATATTATCTTTCAAGCTTGGTTAATTATGTTCGATGAGGGTTTGTCGAAGGGTAAATCCTTTTTCGGCATCATCCGGCCACACCCGTTCCGCATTACTGAGTTGGGAATCCAAAATGGACATTTCTTTTATAATCAAACCAACTCCTTTTGCATAAACTTCTCTGTTAAATCGCCGTTCAATAAAATTATTACTATTCGCATGAAAAACGGAAACCGTAGAATCGAACAAAAAAGTATTTACCGTTTGAGGAACAAAGATCTCATCATATTGACTTTCCCAATCCTTATAAATTTCGATGACTTCCCCTTTGACAGTTACTAATAATGAATCTGAATTGAATCCAATTCCATCCCAAGTTTGATTGCGACGAAAGGGAAAGGTAAGCGTTATAAATCGCTGATTATTCTCAATCCGTTCTGCCTGCGTATCGGTGCGTTTCACCGCTAATATTTGACTAATTTCCCAAGGCTCGTTAGGATTGGCTCGTTCCGACCTTTCTATACGGTAAAACAATTCACCTTCATTGTCTCTTAGAGAATCCGTGACTTCTTCCCGGACCATCAACTGAATCGTATCCGGTTCTGAATCTTCTTTATAAAACACCGAATCAACCGTATAGACCATATATTTGCCAATCTCCAAAGGAAAATATTCCTGGCTTTCATCTGGTGCTATATCTAGCGGTGTTTGGCTGTTTTTACAAGCTATTCCCAAAAAAAGAGGGAGAACAAGTGATAAAAATAAAATAGTTCTAAAATTCATAATGATTGATGTGTTGACGATTTTTGGTCATTTGTTAAATAAAGAATACGAAAGAAGGCATTCTTCATTCTTCATTAAAAAATTATTAATTAAACTACCTACTTCAAACTACTTCCAAAAATAATGCCTCCTCCTAACACATCGTCTCCTTCGTAAAATACAGCCGATTGTCCAGGAGCCACTCCTTTTACGTTCGCCAGAAATTCTACCTTAATATTTCCATTATTATTTTGAAAAATATTACTAAGCGTCCCTGGGTCATTGTAGCGAATCTGGGTTACGGCCTCCATGCCTTCAGGAATCCGATCGTACTTCATGATATTCGTCTTCCCTACTTGCATCCCATTTCTCAATAAATCTTTAACCTGACCGAGTACAACCGTGTTAGAATCCGGTTGAATTTCTGTTACATACATCGGTTCTCCCATTGCAATTCCTAGACCTTTTCGCTGACCGATAGTATAAAAAGGATACCCCTCATGGGTACCTAAAACGGTTCCGTCTGTTCCGATAAAATTTCCACCAGCTACGCGCTCTTCTAGGCCTTCAACCCGATGCTTCAAAAAGTTACGATAGTTATTGTCTGGAACAAAACAGATTTCGTAGCTTTCCCCTTTCTTGGATAATTCATCATAACCAAAATCCTTGGCCATCTGACGCACTTCAGGCTTATTATAGGGTCCTAATGGAAATCTACTACGTTCTAAACAAGCCTGACTCAATCCCCACAGAACGTAAGATTGATCCTTCCGTTCGTCTTTGCCCTTACTGATAAATTTACGGCCGTTGGCTTCTTTAATTTTTGCATAATGGCCGGTGGCAATAAATTCACAATCCAGCGAATCTGCTCTCTTCAGAAGGGCACTCCATTTGATATGGGTATTACATAGTACACAAGGATTCGGGGTCCGTCCTGCAATATATTCATCCACAAAATTGTCAATCACATAATCACCAAATTCTTCTCGGATATCTACGATGAAATGGTGAAAGTTCATATCCACCGCAACTTGACGAGCATCATTAATGGAGTCTAGGCTACAGCATCCAGTCTCCTTTTTAGAAGAACCAGAATTGACATAATCCCAAGTTTTCATCGTGATACCCACCACTTCGTAACCCTGCTCATGGAGCATCATAGCGGTTACCGTGCTATCGATTCCGCCGCTCATGGCTACTAAGACCCTACCGTGCTTACTCATTATGATATACTTTTTTCACTAGTTTATTACTTGAAACAACTGAATTATAGGTGGTTTTAAACAGCCACCATATCCATCTTTTATTTAACAGTCCCTTCCATTCAAAGTTCCAAATTTGCCACAAAATTACTAAGAAGTTATACAACTCGACTGATAGAAGTAGTTTAATCACTCTTAAATTGTATAAGAACGGATAAAATCAACTAATTCTTGCGGGAATTTAGCGTTATCAAAAACTTCATTATAAGAAACAGCATGAATGATTTTCCTTTAAAATGAGAGAAGACCCTTCATTTTTTGGCTATTATCACATAAAACGGTAACTTTAAGTTTGATTTACGTCTTAAGTAGAGCACAGAATACCTAAATCTTAACTTTGAAACACAGAAATTCTTTGGCTTTTGAGTAACACCTTTTACCAAATCCTAAGTCTTTCAATATAAAAAACTTACAAAAATGAGAAATTACAATTTACTCGTTCTGCTCTTCCTATTTATTACCCCCATGCTTCTTGCTCAGGAAAGTGGTATCGCTTCTTACTATTCAGACTCGTTCCAGGGTCGAAAAACAGCAAGTGGAGAGAAATATGATAAGAATAAAATGACTGGCGCGCACAAAACGCTTCCTTTTGGAACCATCGTAAAGGTGACTCGCGTAGACGATGGGCGATCCGTAAGAATCAGAATCAACGATCTTGGACCCTATATTAGCGGTCGTATCGTAGAACTTTCTGGTAAGGCAGGAGAAGCACTTGGACTTTATGATGATGGTCTTGCAGAAGTAACCGTTAAAGTTCTTGGGAAAGAGGATCAGACATCAACTTTAGCAGATAATCGGTCCTCTTCTACATTACCTCCAACTCCAACACTTAGGGTTCCTTCAAATTCCACCGCCAAGGCACCAACTCCTAAAACAAATGTCCCACCTGCTAAGCCTTTGGTGACGGATAATAAACTAGTGGAGAGAGGGCCAGAAAAACCTAAGTCTTATAATAAGTCCAAGACGATTCGAACACCAAAGGTCAAAGAAAGGTCTTCTAAAAAAAGAACGGCTGCTTCAGAAAAATCTGGTGTTATGGCACTTGAACCTGCTAATAAATTTACTACTGGCAAATCCTATAAAATTGAGGTAATGGAACATTCCAATAAAGCCGAACTTTATGGGGTACAAGTGGCCGCCGTAAAAGATATTGACGGGATGATGAATCTGGTGACGAAATATCAAAGCAAATGGTTTGATGAGGTATATGTCAATGTTGACGTCGCCAAAGACGGCAAGCCAATTTATAAGTTAGTCTTAGGTGCATTTGCAGATAAGAAAAAGGCGGAAAATTATAAGCGCAGCATGAAGAAACGAAAAAAGATGGATGGCTTTGTAGTCAAGCTGCATTAGATCCAAAAAAATATATCAAAAAAGAAGCTGTCCGCAAAGATGGCTTTTTTTTTATTCATAAAAATTACATTCGACAAAGACTATCTAAATTCTCTTGAAGTAATTTTTGTTCATTCCTTTTATTTAATCTTATATACATTAAACATGACAATTCTAAAAAAATTATTTCTCTTATGTGCATGTCTATTATTGACATTGGGTATCATTGCTCAAGAGGTAGCTTGGATGGCAAAGAACAAAATTTCTAAAAAAGATGATTTTAGTGGAATGACTATCTTAGGTCTTTACAATGGAGAAATTGCGGTAAGAACTGATAAACATTTCGGTGTACTTGATCCCAATACCATGGAACTAAAAAGACAATACAAAGAAAAAATGGGAGTTCACCCAAGTCACTATATCGGAGGGAAATGGGTTTCTTTCAGAGATGATGCACGGTTATTTAAAATGAATCGACCAGTTTGTGTTTTCTATAAAGATCATGAAGACGAATCTGCGAAAGAAACAGAATTAATTTGTATTGATGTATATGCAAATAAAAAAAACAGGAAAGCGGCTAAAGCGGAGATGAAAAAAAATGGTGTACTTAAGCTAAGTTATTTAATTAATTCTTCAAATAATGAATGGTTTGTTTATCCTTTTACAAACTATATTGATAAAACGATTGATCATTATATTTACAACAATAAGCTGGACTTAGTGTACGAAAAAAAGATACCTTATATGCAGGAAGTAGGAGGTGAACGTGTTAATTTAGTAAATAAAAATATCATTATTAACAATGAAGGAAATCTCATCTATACAGGATTTGAAAGTAATGCCAAGAACGATATGGTAAGTGCAGTCGTATTTACTTATGATCATAAAAAAGATAAAGTCACTAGCTTTATATCCAAGTCTACTGAAAACAAAATTTATTCTGCTGCCAAAAATAAAAACCCAATGTTTTCACAATTAGATTTAAAAAATAGTTCAACAACTATTTCAACTTCAACGGATGAAATTCTCTACGCTGGAGTATATAAGGATGATGAGGGCAAAGAGAAAGGGACTTTTATAGGTAGATTTGATCTTAGTGATTTCACCTTTTCTGGGTGGCAGGAAGTAGCATTTACGGAGGATATTTTAACCAAAATAAAAACCAATAAAAAGGGTAAAATAAAATCAAAAATTAAGGGTGAAATTGTGATTAAAAACCTATTAATCAAAGACAATAACGAAGCTACACTATTGCTGGAAGTAGAAAATACCGAAGCTCATATGACGATGTTTTCTCCTTTCCAAGACAAAGAGGAATCTATTAGTGTAGATTTAGATTGCAGAGATATTCTATATTTTAATTTTAACGCTCAAAATAAATTAACTTATTCTGGCGTAATCAAAAAACACCAAAAAAAGGGCATGACCGACCAAGCTTCTTTTGTTGCCACTACTTTGGAAAACACCACGCATATCCTTTTTAATAGTTTGGATGGAGGTGCTTCTCAACTTATGCAATTCTCCATTAATGAAGATGGGTCTAAAGTAACTGAGAAAGAGGTTCCAAGTCCAGCCCGAAAATATATATTGCCAAAAAAATTAGGACTTGCTGGAATGAATTTCGCCCGAAGGATGATGGCAACAGGTTTTTCCAGTATGTTATTAAAAGACAAAGGAGAAATCCTTGTAGAAGGCCTTGACGGAAAACGTTCCACCCTTGTAAAAATCAAATTATAAAAAATAATCGCCTTAGAAAGTAGGCTTTTACAGCGACCTCTATCCTATCTACGGACAACTCCACAGCCAGATTTGTAAACCTTTTTAATAGGCTATCAAAATAAAAGCATCAAGCTATCTATAGATAGGTTTGATGCCTTTTTTTTTACCATTTGATGAATGAATTTCAAAAACCTATTAGAATATTAGATCAATCAATAGAAATTCTCGACTAAAGATTTTTCTCTATTCAAAATAAGAATTAATTTATTTAAAAAAAAAGATGGAAAATACTTTTGCATTCAGACTACTAACTTCTCAGTTTAATGAACACCGACAGCTAACCAAAACAACAATTGCTGGTAACTTCCTCATGGCGATACCTTTTTTGTTAACCAACCCAAAATTTCTTTGGCAAAACCTGCATGTACAATTTTCTTTGATATCTGCCATTTTAATCTTAATGTTGGTTGTTTTTTATAACTGGAAAAAACCTACCATAAACCTAATCATAGTAGTTGTTTATTTAGGGTTATTTATAATGGAATTCATCATGGTAGGTATTCCCAATAATCCAATGTCTCCAGAAGAAAACATGGGTAGAGGTATTCTGTTAGGATTAATAATAATGTTTGTTCCTGGAATTTATATGGCCGTAAGATTAGCTTTGGTCATCCCATTAATTCAGGTATCTTTGTCAAGTATAAAATTAATGAAAAGCAGCTAAACATTATTTAAATGATCCTCTCCTTTTTTATCGCCTACTTATTATGGATGCTCGGAGTTTGGGTTTTTAAAATGTACTTTTTCAATGCTACGAAATATATTAACCACGTATCGAGCTGGTCTACGGCAGTGATTGCTTTATTACTACTCATCTACCTTTGTTTTCTAACATTTATTGAAATTTACGCTGGATTCTTTTATGAGATGAATGCTTTTTTAATACGCAAGTCTGGGTATTTTTTCATAGTCAAATCTCTATTAGAAAAAGTAACTTTATTATTTTTAACTAGCGGATTAATAAAAAGAATTCGTGAACATTCGTCTTTCCAAGTAGTTACTACCACTGCCGTTTTGATTAATCTAATAATTATCTTCTTATATCAACCAATAACCTTAAGCTGGTTAACAGCCAGGTCTGTCATTCCGGGATGGCATACGACTATTCTGCCTCCAAATGGGACAATTCACCTAACTTATCTTGGTTACTATTTGATGCTCATTGGATTACTAAGCCTGATTTATTCTAAAATAAATAAGACCAAATAGAGATAGAGTGTACAAAATACTGGGTAAAAGTTGCGTTTAATTTGAGGCATTAATTGCGATGCCATTGAAATTGTTTTTGAAGTTGAAATTGAGGTTGAAAATGGACGCAACTAAATATTGTGATTTTGTACACCCTACCTCAGAGAGATCCGAAAATTTGCAAAATAAATTTAGCTATCCTTACACTAACTACTCTTCTTTTTCACAAGGTATTTGGATAAAATCATCATCGACAAAATAAAGTATTCCGCCCAGTTCTGGGTCATTCATTTTTCCGCAAAACTGTCTTGCTATTCTTTCTCCCGTCCAACGGGTCGTAAACAAAGGAGTTTTCCATTGGGCCATGGCCACCTCGTCTAGTACTACACGGTAATTAGGTTCCGTTTCATGCGGAAGTAACGAACGTACCTCGGGATTAGAATTTAAAATATCGCGATCCGACTCTCCAAAGTAAAGGACCATTTCCGGATGAGAACCTGCATACATTTTAAAGGATAGTTGTTCAGGCGTAAAACCGATATAATTGAAAGCTGGAAGAATCCAGACTAACGCCAAAATCAAAAGTCCTAATGGACTATTTTTGAGCAGTGATCGAATACTTTTTAACCCTGTATGCTGGCAGGAAGAGTTAGTGGAATTCGTTTTATAAAACAATAAGAAAACCAAGGCAGGCATCACCATATTCCAAGGCCAAATCACCATATTCCAATGGTGACCAAACGGGCCTAATAATCCTAAAATAGTTAGATGAAAAATTAGACTCCCTATTACGGTAAGATGACGGGTTGGTCGAAATAATAAACCTATTCCAATCAACATCTCTACCCCACCCGCTCCGTATGCTTGCCAAGTAGTAGCAGTCATTCCCAAAGGTTCAATCAACCATGGAAAAATATCTTTTACAAAATAGACATTGAATTTATGCAAACCACTCCAAAGATAAACGCCAGCTACCACGCCTTGCATGATAAACAGAAGAGATTCAGCAGAAGTTTTTTTTCTCCACAAAAATAAAATCAAGAGTAAGCCGTAAAAATAAAACCAGACTTGTAGTCGATGAATATTTCCCAGTACTAAAAATAGAGCGACAATAAAAAGCAATTTTAAAAAAATCTCTTTATTAGACCATCTTAAACATGCGAGAATTAACAATAAAAAAGCTGGAAATAAAATAATAGAAATTTGTTCCAACCATTGACCAGCTGTTTCTATTACTGGAAGATATGGTAGGACATCGCTCGGCATCCACCAAAGTCGAAAACTAAGGAGCATTTGGGTAGCGAGACCAAAGAGCAGGATTCGAAAAATCCAATCTATTCGTTTTGTATGGAGCATCAAAGCATTTTCCGTCATCGCCTATTTTGTAGATTTGCGAAGCGTCCGAATTTTTAAAGTTCCATAAGGAATCTCTTTTCGCTTTAAATCTCGGATGATTGTTTTTGCTGTGGACATGGCTTCCGGTCTTTCTGGGAACATCAGCTGATAATAGACTACATATTCTGTTCCTTCACCAAAGCATCCTAACCATAAGACATTGGCTGGAAACCCAGCATTGCTAAGAAGCTGCAGTCGTCGTTGAGCAACCGATAAATCACTATAAACCCCATCTTGGACCAAATAGAGTGCTCCCGTAAAATTATAGAATCTTTCACAATCATAATTCGTTGCTAATCCGTCCCTTGAACCTACTAGAATTTCGGTTTGTGATTTATTTCCAGATTTAGGATTAGCTTCCAGCTCTAAGAGATCATCTTCTTCATAAACGATTTCACTAGTGGCAGGAGTATCGTCGTCCCAAATGGATTCTTCGAGACTCAAATAATTTCCTGTAATGGAATCCCAATTAAGGAGACGGCTTTCTTCGATTAAATAGCCTTTTTTTTCCGCTCGTACATCTTTAGATTTTATCAATTGATCTCGTTGATACTTGTCTTCATCAATGTAGGCAATTGGACTATCGCGCCATTCATTATAAAAAATACCACTGATCATAGAGAGACCAAGTAATACTGTAATAATTTGCTTGTAAAAATTCGCACGATATCGACCTAATCCGACGGTAGACCTAGCTTTACTGAGGCGACTGGTTGTAATCCCAAGCCAATTTTTAATTTGTTTTCCACGAGAAGGTTGAACAATAGCGGCCTGACCTTCAAATACTAATCCTTTCCGATTTTCATTAACCGCATCTCTAGCCGGCGTAATCAACATTTGAACATCGAGATCTGGATTGACCATCACCAGTCCAAAACCATTATCCACACATTGTTCTTTTAACTCCACCAAATCCTTATCTACATGTGATTCGAAAACATCCTCTCCCAAGGCAATCCATTGCTCTGTGGCATCATATTGTTTAAACTGTTCAATCGCATAGATATAACGGTACCGACGCATCCAGCCAAGCAATAATCGAAAGAAAAATAATCCAAGGCAAAATCCACCAGATAATAGAAGCACCGTCGGAATTTCCCCTAAGGTCTGCGCAATATTATAGCCTTCATGATGATAGTATACATAAACAGCTGCCAACGTCAAAGACGTACAAGCTAAACTATCCCAATTAAGTAATTTGTTTTGGATGGCGTAAATTACCTCTTCACGCATTTTTTGAGAAGTAGATTCTACGGTAACAATAAAAGGCTCACCCTCTTCCGTATCGAAGGCCAAGTAGCCATCGGCAATAACACCTCCCTCTGCTGCTACGTCGTAGCGTGTTTCCATGATGGCTTCACCTCTGGGACGAAACTTATAGTGGGACCGAATAAACGGTAACGCAGCACGGATAATTTCTTGTTCAGTTAGCTGACTCAAAGGTGTTGTTGGGAATTGGAAGTTTCTTATAAATATTTGTT
>CAZYAC010000046.1:0-10923 GCA_964645475.1 uncultured Saprospiraceae bacterium
GTAGAAACATTTTGAATTCTGATCCCAGGAGTGTCTGGTCCTTTATAGGTTTGGACTTGTGCAAAAACTACAGGGGTAGATGAAAATGGATGCGGAAAACTAACCTTCTGCCATCCTGTTCTTCTAGAGGCCTTAAAATTGGAAACGGTGCCTGATTGAATTGATAGATTCATTTGATTGAATTTTGAGGATTAAAAAATAAATTTACTTAAGAGGGTAGGTCATATTTTTCCTATTCCCTAAAGCAAAGTTATACTAATAAGGAAAGGCTTTAAACCACATGTTGATGTGGGGCAGAGCAAGAAAGGACACTTTATTATGATTGGAGAAATTTATCTAAAAACGATAGACCAGAACGGTCTTTTTTAGGTGAGAAAATAATTTATGGATGTTATTCTGGGTGGATGGTAGAACTGGTAATTTACAAAGATCGTATGAATAAAGTCTAAGGAAAATGCTGTTTTCTTTAAAAACAAAAACTATCAAAAAGTTTTACGTCTCAGCATTATTTCATACCCATCTTCCGTGGAAATAGAAACCTTGGCATCGATTCGCTTAGCACGTAGTTTAATATTACTCAAACCTTGCCCAGTCGTTTTATAATTTTTACCGATGACTTTTCCATTGTCTATGATCTGCATCGTAAAGTCATTACCAGATTTTTTAAGGAGTACGTCAACATGATCCCCATTCGAATGTTTGGCTGTATTCGTAATGGTTTCCTTGTAAATTAAATATAAATTTTGTCTGATATCCGTTGGTATACTGGTGGTTAAATCCAGGTTTTTCACTTGGACCTTATAGCTAAAGTTTTTTGGAATCAAGGTTTCTTCAGCATGCTCATTCATCCGATCGACCAAATTTTCTAGTTTATCTTTTCGAGCGTCTATGGCCCAAACGGTATCTCGCATTCTGGACATAGCACTACGGCTGAGTTCCCCAATTCGTTTAAGTTTAAGTTTGGTATTTTCATCTGCCGTCCGTTCTAGTAGTTCGGTTTGCATGGCAAGTCCAGAGAGCAAACCACCAACATCGTCATGGAGATCGCTAGAGATTTTTACCCGTAATCGTTCTACTTTTAATGCCTGTTCAATGCGATATTTAAGAACCGTATAAATGATCCCGGTTATGGTTAATGTGCATAGTAGGTAAAACCACCAGGTTTGATGAAATGGAGGAATGATGGTTATCTTCTTTTCAAGGGCGACCTCATTGAAAATTCCATCAGAGTTACTACCCCAAACCTTAAACGAATAATTTCCTGCAGGTAGATTTCCATATCGGATAAAGTTTCTACTTCCCAATTCAATAGGTTCTTGGTCGTAGCCAACCAATTGACAACTAAATCTATTGGCACCCGGATCGCTATAATCTAAACCTACAAATTCGAAGGACAAAGTATTTTGATCGTAGGTAAAAGATAATTTTTCTTGCTCATTTAAATTTCCTTCCGTATGATAAATTTCATCATTGACCATCAATTGGGATAACTGAATCTTTGGTTTTGTATTCAATAATTTGATATCTTCTGGTCTGAAAATATTCACACCGTTTTTTCCTCCTAGCCATATTTCTCCCGTAAGTGATGCCGTAACACAAGTGTTTTTGTTAAAGACAGGGGAAAGCAACCCGTCCGAAGTCCCGAATCGATGAAATGCTTTAGTCTCTGGATGGTATCGAATCAATCCATTATTTCCGAGCAGCCAAAGTTGGTTGGATCTGTCGAGCGCGATTCCATTTAATGCCTCCTTTGGAAATTGATCTTCTAATTCATGTAATTTATAAAACTCGAAAGTTTTGGGATCTATTTTTCCAAGACCTTTAGAACTAGTGACCCAGACAATATTTCGTTTTTCATCTTGTTTAAAAGCAGTAATGATTCCTGCATCTGCAATGTCTGCAATTTTTTTTATTTGTTGATTGTCTATTTTTAAAATAATGAGTCGACCTTGTTCGTCTCCTAGGTAAACGTTCTTATTTCGATCTTCGAAAATAATTTCAATCTTTTGCAGATGGAGGTACTTTAAATTATGCCAGAATACGGTATCAACTTTTTCTTTGGTAAGTTTTAATTCAAAGATTTCTGATCCTTTAGCAATAAGATGTGTTCCATTAGAAAGCGCATAATTATAATTGATTTGAGCGGAACTCATTCCTCCAACTCCGAGGAAATAAGCCATATCAAATTCAAACATTTTTGTTACATCATTCCATAATAAATAAGTGCTTTGTAAATTACCCCACCATTGATTTTGGTTTTGACCAATAAAAAAATCTAAAGGTTTAATGTCTGTATACCCTTGCGGATGTGTAGGATTTTTTAATTTAAAACTCCGAAATAAAAATTCTTTTTGTTGATTATAAACATAGATTCCAGAATCAAGTGTTCCACACCAAATGTTTCCTTTCGGATCCTCTGCCATGGTTGTAATGAAACTTCCAGATGTTTCAACAAGTTTAGAAAACCTGTTTTTTAATAAAGAACTAAAAGCTATTTCCTGATAAGCACCAGATAACCATAATGTACTATCTCTATCAAGAAATAAATTGTTTGGTGCTTTTAATTTTAAAGAATAAGGATGGTTGCTTTCATATCGAAATTGATGACTAAAAGTAAACGATCTTTTATCAAATAATAACAAACCACTATATGCGGCAACAATTAAATAGTTGGTGTTTAATTCTACAATACCTGAAACAAATCCAATGTCAGCATCTATATCTTGATTCCGTTTTCTTTCTAAAATACCCTTTGAACTTCCAACTTTATATTTTCCTAATCCATTATAAAGTCCAACCCACGCTATATTTTCTGAATCAATGAAGACACTTCGGGTAGGACTAGAAAAAGGCGATCTTCTACCATCCGATGTATAGAGAAATTCTACAAATTCCGTGTTGCTAGTTGTCAAATCAGTCCATAACAATCCTGGTTTTTCAGACAAGGATGTTGAAATTATCTGAATCAATGCGCCTTCTTGATTTGTTATAGCGGTACATTGTTCGCCTCGGAGTGGTAGGTGTTGTTCAAATGATTGCGTCCCTAAATCGAAAGCGTAAAGTGCTCCATTATCTCCGTCGCCAATTCTTAGCCAAAGTTTATTTTCTTTATCTAGATAAAAGGCATGATAGTTTTCTGATTTTATCGAATTGGAAAAACTAACGAAATCATTTTGTTTTCTACGATAGCAGTTGATAGCCGTGGAGCTGGTAAACCATAAATTTCCTTCAGGGTCTTCAAAGCATTTGCTAGTAATAACATTATCAATAAGAGAAGAAGGATCATTTACTTCATTTTGATATCTAGTAATTTGGAGACCATCAAAACGAAGTAAACCATCTTCTGAACCTATCCAGACATACCCTTTTTTATCTTTTGACAAAAAATATTTACTCGACTTCGTAAGTCCATTTTCTTCCGTCAGATGATGAAATGATAATTGCAATTCCTGAGCATTAGAATAACAATAACCACCTATTAAAATCATCCATAGAATTAACCTGTTATAGATCATAGAGACCATTAGCGTTTTGAAAGTCTACTATAGTTTTTTCGGATCCCAAATAGGAATATAATGACCGGTCAAGTCTCCTGCTTCAGCTGTCATAGGCTCAGGCGAAACAATATCGACGCCGTTTGCATCTACATTTGCACAATGTCCAGGGCAGGGTTGGTCACTAAGGCAATGATTAAATCCTGTTCCATTCAATCCGATAATAGGAATACTCGTATTTGGATCAGTATTTAAATTTGAGGTAACTGCCAGGTGTGTCGAACGACCTCCGAGCCAGATGACCTTGTAAAAAGCTAGTCCAGTTTGTGCATTGCCATCTACTAAATCATTTAACATGGTTTTACTAAAAAACGAGGAAAATTTTTCAGATTCATTAATTTCAAAGGTATATCCTTTTTTAATTATTTCGAAAGCATTTTGTCTTGATAAATCGTCCACGTTGTTGCTGGAGCTATTAATCGGACTACACATGATATGTGTTCCGTCTGGTTGCATATCAGCGCCATTATCTAATACACAAACTGCTAAAAGCGCAGGAAATTCAGTGTTGGGATTGATGTTATAGACCCTAATGCCAACACAGTTAGGATTATTATTTAACAGGTCCATAATGGCACTGGTATTGAAATAACCTCTCAGATCAGATTCTTTTATTTCGAGGTTTGTAAGGGTGGTTGTATCCAATAGGACACCAGGATGAGCGGCAGAAAAAATAGACATAATTTGGTTTTAAGGGGTTAAAAAATAAATGAAATTATATATCGCCATTCAGCGATTTTCGAATGACTTCAGCCTTTGAATTCACTTCGAGTAGTCGGTAAATTCGTTTAATGTGATCTCGGACGGTATCTATTGAAATACTGAGTTTATCGGCAATAAGCTTATAACTCAGTCCTTCAACCAATCCATCCACGATTTGTATTTGTCTGGGAGTAAGCAGGTCTTTTTCTTTTGGCGCTTTTGGCATAAAGTGCTTAGCAATTTTTCTTGCAATGGAAGGAGACATATAAGACCCGCCTCTATGAATAATAAAGAGTGCTTCCTGAATTTTCATCAAGGAAGTCCGTTTTGAAATATAAGAACAAGCTCCTGCACAAAGGGCTTTGAAGATATTCTTATCTTCTTCAAATGTGGTCAGCATAACGATATCTGCTTCAGGCAATTTTTGTCTTATATGACGAATACCTTCTAGACCAGACATGCCTGGCAACCCAATGTCGAGTAATATCAGATTGATATCCAAAGATATAGATTTCGCAGCCTTTTCCAAAAAATCTTCTACACTTCCTGCGATCAGATTGATTTGAATAGCTGAATGGATCTCAAAATACTTTTCGAGACTTTCTTGGATGATCGGATCATCTTCTATAATACAAAGTTTTATCATTTCCATAATACAAAGTAAAAATAAAAGTCTAAATGTCATAACCACATGTTGATGTGGTCAGGTAAATCTAGTGGTGTTTATTAATAAGTAAACCCGAATCATTAAGATTCGGGTTTATAAAAAAAGCTGTTTGATTGAGTTATAAATCAGTTTCCCTTAGATAAATAAAAACATAGCACCACATTAATATGTGGAGGAAGACTCTTCAAGTATATCACATCTTTGTAGTGTCAACATTATCCAAAAAATCAAAAACGACCTTCTTATGATTTCTACTCCAAAATTCAGACGACTTAGATCAAAAACAGACCTACAAGAATTCTCTAATCATTACTGTAAAGCCTCCGGCCTGCCTATTCCCAAATCCTACTTACAAAACCCCATCAACTATGTTTTTGGAATTTACCTTAGAAAGCAATTAATAGGAGGATTCATCCTTGGGAATAGTACGGCTTTTAGGACCTTAGACTTTTTTGCAAGTAAAACTAATCAACCAAAAATCCAACAGCAGTTAGGTCAACTTGAATCGTACACTGAGATTTGTTGTTTTTATATTGACCGTAAATTTCGAACTAATACCAGATTTAATTTCTTTGTTTGGTTAACCATGACCTATGCTTTGAAACGATATGGTAAAAAGTATTTTTTATTCGGAACCTGTTCTCGTTCATTAGCTCGCCTGTATGCTACAACCCCAAAGTCGATTCCAATTCATGAGGACTCTATTGAAGGGAAAGCTACTTTTATTTTTAAAGCACGGCGAAATAAATGTGTCCAAGGAATGCTTGAAATAATGGCCTACAAATTTAGACGGAGACTAGCTTTGAAAAAGCAAAAGAGGAATTTTACCTCTTTTTATTCCTTTTTTAAAATAATGGGATAGAGCATCGTTAGAATCCATAAAGGGAAAATATAATTTCTATTCAAAATTTCTTAAAAACTAGAATCTTGGGATGAGTGCGAACCATGCACTCATCCCACCAACGTATATATAATATCCCCTTCTAAGTTTTTTGTCAAAAAAATTACTAGATAGAAAAGCACGCTCCGAATGTAGAACCACGAGCATTCGTCGTATGTTTATCCTAGTGACAGAAAGAGCGAAATTTCTTATATTTGGACGAAAAACATGAACCGCGTCCTCGCCCTTCAACAAAAAATGCTCAAATACCCTTTAGGAAAAGTACTATTTTCCAAAGCGGTTGCTCGCATGGCTCCTTATTTTACGACCATAGATCCTCGTATCGAAGAACTTCGCGCTAATTACCTCAAAGTCTCTATGCGTAAAAAAAGATCCGTTCACAATCACCTAAAAACGGTTCATGCTATTGCTTGTTGCAACCTATGTGAATTTGCGGCTGGTATTTGTATGGAAGCTTCTATCCCTAAACACCGTCGCTGGATTCCAGTTGGGATGACAGTGGCTTATGTCAAAAAAGCCAAGACAGATTTAACCGCTACTTGTGATCTGTCTCATATTGATTGGGAAACCACTGAAGAAGTTTTATGTGAGATTTCGGTTCGCGATACCAATAACGAAGAAGTGGTCAAAGCGGATATTCGGATGAAGGTTAGTGATAAGAAATGAGTTAATAATAAATTTACATTTTTGGATTGATTTTTTTTGCCGCTGACATCGTTAAAAAGCCTCGTGATTAGGCTATCCCTACGTTTTTTGCCTCGTCAGCAACGAAAAAACTCTAACCCAAAAAACGTAACTTATTAATAGCTCATTTCTAAGAAAAAAAAGTAGCGTAGAAGTTTCATCTCTCGGGCAGGACGAAAGCTAGAAAAGTTTTATTAGTACATAAATACAATTAACTTTTTCTGCAGGAAAAGTCTTAGCGTCTTTGTGTCTTTGTGTCTTCGTGGCATTATTAAGTTTTGTCTAGTATTTAGAAGTTGCCTGAGAAGTTTCTCAAATTGAGGGGGTGATAAATTCGTTTTTCTCAAAAAAAGATAGACCTTTGCGGCAACTAAACATACGTCTCGAATGATTACTTTTTTTGGAAATACAAAAGACGGTATCTTTGCCGTTGCTACCCTCGAACCGATTTCAAATACCGACCAAGATAAACTTACCTGGCTCTTTAGTAATGCTCCTGTTCTGGAAAAGAAAACGATCTCTACGACCTTTATCGGACCCCGTGCTACCATGATTACTCCATGGTCTACCAATGCAGTAGAAATCACTCAAAACATGGGCATTTCCGGTATTCAGCGGATTGAAAAATTTCTGCCCACTAAGGATATGGATTTTGACCCAATGCTCACCCAACGTTACGAAGCGCTGACGCAAGATATTTTCACGATTGATATCGAACCGGACCCAATCCAGCAGATTACAGATATTTCGACATACAATCAGGTAGAAGGACTCGCCTTAAATCCAGAAGAAATTACTTACCTCAACGAACTCTCTGATAGACTTGGACGCCCGCTCACGGATACAGAAGTTTTCGGTTTCTCTCAAGTCAATAGTGAGCATTGTCGCCATAAAATTTTCAATGGGACTTTTGTGATTGATAATGAAGAAAAAAAGAAATCCCTTTTTCAGCTTATTAAGGAAACGGCCAAAGCAAATCCAAACGGGATCGTTTCCGCTTATAAAGACAATGTAGCATTTGTGGATGGACCCGAAGTAGTACAATTTGCACCTGAGACGGCTACACAACCTGATTTCTATAAAAACAAAAACTTCAAATCTGTCCTTTCGCTCAAAGCGGAAACACATAATTTTCCTACAACAGTCGAACCTTTTAACGGAGCAGCTACTGGATCGGGTGGCGAAATTCGGGATCGTTTAGCGGGAGGAACAGGATCTATTCCGCTGGCAGGTACTGCTGTGTATATGACGGCTTATCCGCGGACCAAAAAGGATCGTATTTGGGAAAAAGATATTGCTCCTCGTCCTTGGCTTTACCAAACACCACTGGATATTTTGATTAAAGCCTCTAATGGTGCTTCTGATTTTGGTAATAAATTCGGACAACCTTTGATTAGCGGATCCTTACTTACCTTTGAACACGATGGACAAGAGCAGCTGATTGGTTTTGATAAGGTTATCATGTTGGCGGGTGGAATTGGATATGGAAAGGCAGAACATGCGCAAAAGAAGGAACCTAAAAAAGGCGATAAAATTCTAGTGTTAGGCGGAGATAATTATAGAATTGGAATGGGGGGCGCAGCTGTTTCGTCAGCTGATACTGGAGCTTTTGCCTCAGGTATAGAACTCAACGCAGTTCAGCGATCCAATCCAGAAATGCAAAAGCGGGTGGCGAATGCGATTCGTGGTTTGGTAGAAAGTGGTGTCAACCCAGTGGTGTCTATTCACGATCATGGAGCAGGTGGTCACCTTAATTGTTTGTCAGAATTAGTAGAAGAAACAGGTGGAATTATTCATTTGAATTCCTTACCAATTGGAGATCCTACCTTATCGGCCAAAGAGATTATTGGTAATGAATCGCAGGAGAGAATGGGGTTGATAGTGGCTCCAGAAGACTTGGATTTAGTCCGTCAAATAGCCGAACGAGAACGGGCTCCAATGTATATCGTAGGAGAAGTTACCGGAGATCATCGTTTTACCATCAAAAATACCAATGCAGATAGCGCACCCCTCGATTTGAAGCTATCTGATATGTTCGGTAGTTCTCCAAAAACGGTATTAAAGGATGAAACCTTATCTCCTCAATTTGACTCGATTAAATACGACTCAGAGTTTTTACAAGCTTATTTAGAAGATGTATTAAAACTTGAAGCTGTTGCCTGTAAAGACTGGTTAACCAATAAAGTAGATCGTTGTGTTGGTGGTCGAGTAGCGAAGCAACAATGTACTGGTCCTTTACAATTACCCTTGAATAACTGCGGGGTTATGGCCCTAGATTTTATGGGTAAAAAAGGAATTGCCACGTCTATTGGTCATGCACCAATTGCGGCTTTGATCGATCCAGCGGCAGGTTCCCGTATTGCGATTACCAAAGCACTAACCAATTTGGTCTGGGCACCATTAGAAGGTGGCCTACAGGCAGTTTCGCTTTCTGCGAACTGGATGTGGCCTTGTCGTAATCCAGGGGAAGATGCTCGACTTTATGCGGCTGTCAAAGCAGTCTCAGAGTTTGCCATCGGGTTAGGCATCAATGTGCCAACTGGAAAGGACTCTTTATCCATGAAACAAAAATACGCGGATAGAAATGTCTTGTCTCCAGGAACCGTAATTATCAGCGCTGTTGGTGAATGCAGTGATATTACTAAAATTGTAGAGCCAGTTCTCCAATTGGGTGGAGGACCTATTATTTATATTCCTGTCTCAGATACTGATTTTGCGTTGGGTGGATCATCTTTTGCGCAATCGCTCAATGAAATCGGATCGACAGGTTTTGACATAAAAAATACAGCCCAGGTTAAAACAATATTTAATACCATTCAGGAGCTAATTAAATCCGATAAAATTCTGGCTGGACACGATGTGGCGGCAGGTGGTTTGATTACGACGTTATTAGAAATGTGTTTTGCAGATCAACAACTCGGTGCCGAAATTGATTTAACAGCACTCGGTGAACCTAATATCGTAAAAGTCTTATTTTCAGAAAATTGTGGTTTGGTAATTCAAGCAAAAGATAAATCAGTAGCCACCATACTAACTGAAAAGAATATTGCGTTTTTCGAACTAGGAACGGTATTGGAAGACGACCATCTCCATCTACGAAACAGAGCTGGTGATTATGAGTTTGATATTGCTGAATTAAGAGATCATTGGTATGAGACCTCTTTCTTAATGGATCAACGACAATCTGGATTAGAAAAGGCGACTGAACGTTTTAATAACTATAAACAACAACCTTTACGCTTTAAATTTCCTGAAAATTTCTCAGGTATAAGACCTGAATTACCTAATGGGACCAAGCGACCAATAGCAGCCATTTTGCGAGAAAAGGGAAGTAATTCTGAAAGAGAAATGGCCAACGCACTTTATCTAGCTGGTTTTGATGTGAAGGATGTACACACCACTGATTTAATATCTGGTAGAGAAGATCTAAAAGATGTCCAGTTTTTAGGAGCGGTGGGCGGTTTCTCCAATTCGGATGTTTTAGGCTCTGCCAAAGGATGGGCGGGCGCATTGAAATACAACGAAAAAGCCCGAACAAGCTTGGAAGACTTCTTCAAACGTCCAGATGTTTTATCCATTGGGATTTGTAATGGATGCCAGCTATTTTTAGAATTAGACCTTTTTAATGGAGCTGATGGTACTCCTTCGAGGATGACGTATAACGATAGTCACAAACACGAAAGTGCGTTTACTTCTGTTACCATTGAGGAAAATAAATCTATCATGTTATCAAGTCTAGCTGGTACTCAATTGGGAATTTGGATCTCACATGGTGAAGGTAAATTCTCTCTACCATTATCGGAAGATCAATATCAGATTGTTGGAAAATACGGATATGCGGAATATCCTGCTAACCCTAATGGTAGTGATTATAACGCAGCGATGATCGTTAGTCCAGACGGCCGGCATTTGGCTACCATGCCACACTTGGAACGCTCGATTTTCCCATGGAACTGGGCACATTATCCTGGTGACCGTAAGGCAGATGAAGTATCTCCTTGGTTGGAAGCTTTCGTCAATGCTCGTAACTGGATTTTGGAACGACAAGTTTAGAATTTTCAAATTCTAACTTGTAAAATAGGTAGTAGGTTAAGTTTATATACAGAAAATCATTTGACAAGAGTTGTGGTAAACTTAGTATTTAAGAATGATTTGAAACAATATAAGTGTGAAAAAAACATACACCCTGCCGGGTGGGCCCACCCCTGAATTTGACCGAAGGTCTGTGTATGCCCGCTTCTCAGCGAGTAAAACCAACACCAAATTCCTGACATCTGCAATGAACCCGTAAAGCGATGCCACCCTAATGCAGGACAACTCCCACTTTAGTTATGTAAAAAACCAAGAAATAAGCGCATTGTGAATTCACGTTGAGTTGAAAAAGTCCTACATCAACCCAAATGCAATATAATCAA
>CAZYAC010000046.1:11023-19908 GCA_964645475.1 uncultured Saprospiraceae bacterium
TTTAGAGAAGATTAAAGAACTGGAAAACTCAAATTTGTAAAAATCTAGTAAATCGAATAATAAGTACCGGCCATAAATCGAGAAATTATTGTTTGCCCATTACTAAACAAGGATTCAACAATCCACCTCATCTTGCTAATCCCCATAAATCTACCTATCTTTATGATTCCCTTCGCAAAGCAAGATAAATAGTAGCCCCAACGCTATTTTGAACATATAAGCTGACCATGTATTGCATGGCAAAAAAACGAATCATGATCCTACGATTTAAAACCTTGTTTTTACTGGTTACCTTTTCGCTATTTTTCATATCTATTATCCAGGCACAAATTAGTCAGGGAGGAAATCCCTTGGGTATTGCTAAATCCACATCTGTCTCTGTCAAAATCCTAAGTGGGTTAAATCTTGCCAAAGTCATCAAAGAAGATCAAGCGATGATCGAAACGGTTCGCTTTGCGGCTCCATTACGTTTATCTATTGATCCTGCTTCTGAAGGTACGTGGACGGCTTTACCAAACGGAGATCAACTTTGGGAATTGGAATTACGAGTGGCGAATGCCTTGGGTTTATTTGTGGTTTTTGAAAATTTCAATTTACCAGCTGGTGCAAAATTATTTGGATACCATCCAGTTACGAAGGAAAAATTAGGTGCCTATACGGAACGTAACAACAAACCCCATGGTGAATTTATGTTGGGTATGATAAAAGGGAAAAAAGTACGATTGGAATATTTAGTTCCTGCTGCTTCAGTAGGGCCCCGACTTAAAACACCTTTTAAAATAAAACAACTGTATGTAGCCTATAATATGGATCATATTGTACCGTCTGATTATGAATTTAAAACTTATGATGGATTTGGTGATGCGATGGATTGCCATATCAATATAAATTGTACGCAAGGAAATGCTTGGCAGGATCACAAACGAGGTATTGTTCGGATGTTACGAGTATTTGAAGAAGGTATTGGTTGGTGTACGGGATCTCTAATTAACAATACCAATCAGGATGGAACACCCTATGTATTGAGTGCGTTTCATTGTATTGCTGGGTTTACACCCAATTTAAATCTTTGGCGTTTTGATTTTAATTATGAATTTTCAGGTTGTAATAATGAGCCAGATGAACCAATAAGATATTCTATGCAAGGGTGTCAATATAGATCGGGTAGGGAGCAGAGTGATTTTTTATTATTAGAATTAGATGATGTGATACCTCAATTCTATAACGTATATTTTCATGGTTGGAATCGAAGTGATACCGCTATTCCTAGCAATATGACTGGGATCCATCATCCTCGTGGTGACGTAAAAAAGATATCTACCAGTGATCAACCGATTACGATTTTTAACAATAGTATTATTTGGTCTAATTCTGTCACAACGCCACCTAATCATCATTTTCGGGTTTTTCTCACAGAAGGAACGATTGAAGATGGTTCTTCCGGTAGCGCGTTGTTTAATGAAAATGGTTTAATCGTTGGGCAACTACATGGAGGTAATGCTGGTTGTAATACATCCAATACCACCTACTATGGCCGCTTGTCCCTATCTTGGGAAGAAGGCAATACACCGGATACTCGGTTGCGAGATTGGCTTGATCCAGCAAATACAGGACAAACCACCATTGGCAATTTTGAATACCCAGTAGCAGCATTGTCTGGAAAGGTAAGCCTGCCCACTGGAACGGGTATCCAATTTGTCAAAGTGGCGGCGACAGGACCTTCGATCGCTGATACCGTTGAAACGGATGCAAATGGTAATTATACTTTTCCCGGTATACGGGAAAACGAATCTATCGTCTTGAATTTTTCCCGAACCGGTCGAGCAACTAATGGACTGAGTGCTTCAGATTTTATTGCGGTGCGAAAAGATTTGCTAGTCATTGAAGAATTGACGCCAGATCAGCGTTTCGCTGCCGATGCAGACGAAAATGGAACGGTCTCTATTACCGACTATATTGATTTGCTGGAAGTAATCTTAGTAATTGAACCAGATTTTGAATTAGGTGCTTGGCGATTTTTTGAAAATGATATTCCAATGTTGATTAATGGAAATACCGTTCGAGATGTCTCGGTGGTTAAGCGTGGTGATGTAAATTTTAATGCGAATCCAGCAGAGTAACTTATTGAGCAGATTGTAGTCTAAAAGTCATAGTTCTATTTTTGAATAGCCTTATGCTCAATAAACACTTTTTCAATCATCCAATATGATCAGATTCCCCCTTTCCATTTTAATATCTATCCTTGTCTTTTCTATTTTCTCCTGTAAATCAGCGAAAGCTCCAATTCGTCCAGCAGCAAGTTATGAGGAAATGAAAAAGACGAAATTGAGTCGCATCAACATTCCCATCAGCATGCATATAGGACAAATGGAATCCTCGCTTAATCGGGAGATGGACGCTATTTTTGGAGGAGAAAATCAGTTATTCGATAATGAACAAAAGGATTTTGAGTTAAAAGTTACCAAGGCAGATCAGTTACGGTTAGATGTGTCGACCAACGCTGTCTCTTACGCAGTCCCACTTGATTTATTTGTCAAAAAGGATTTTGGCATAGGTCAAATCAACGCAGATGGAGCTGTCACTTTAAATTTTATTACCAATTTTTCCATCCAACCAGATTGGAGTTTAAAAACAGAAACGGTTTTAGAAAAATACGACTGGATCAAACAACCAAAATTAGATTTAGGTATTATTCAATTGCCAATTGCCGCCGTGGCAAATCGTTTAGTAGATCGGAGCAGGACTAAGATTGCAGCGATCATAGATGCTCAAATTCGAGAAAATTTTGTCTTAAAAGATTATGTAGCTGAGGCTTGGAATCGACTTCAGGAGCCTATTCCTGCCTCAATTGAAAATCAACTTTGGGTTAAAATGGAACCACAATCGATCGGGATGTCTGCCTTATCAAAAGCGGATTCTATCGTTAGTGCGACGTTGGTTATAGAAACCGTGGCCGAAGCGAGTATTGGTGAACGACCCGAGGCAACAACACCTAAACCGTTACCTGAATTCGTTTCTGTTGATAATTCTACCGAAGACTTTTCTATTAATTTATTTACCGCCGTTCCCTTAGATAGTTTAGAAGCGATCACAAAAGATGCGGTGATTGGCGTAACTTATCAAAGTGGTAAGCGATCCTTAACTGTGAAAGATTTAGAAATTTATGGACAGGGTAATAAATTGATTTTCAACACCACGTTAACTGGTGATTATAATGGAAGTATCTATATGATTGGAACTCCTTTTTATAATGAAAAGAATAATCAATTAGAGATTGATGATTTAGAATATGAATTAACGACGAAAAATTTTATTCAAAAAAGCATGGGGTGGTTGTTTAAAAATAAAGTAGAAAAGATGATTGAAGAATCTATGCGTTACCCACTAGAAGAGAATATGAGTGAATACAAAGCAATCTTAAACGAGGCTTTGACCAATTATCAGATTACGTCTGGAATTATTCTAAATGGAAAAATGAAAGATTTAAGTATTGGCCAAACCTATGTAAGTAAAGGCTTTATCCATGTGGTTATTCGTTCGGATGGTCAGCTTGATTTGACGCTGAAAGATTTATCAGAACTGAATAATTAAAGAAGTTGTTCGAAATAAAAAAATCCTGTTACGAGATGATCGTGACAGGATTTTTTGGTGTTCTTAAGTTGATAGTAAAGAATCTTACTTATAAATATTTTCGTAAACTTCTTGTAGGTCATATTCTTTTTTCATCTGGTGGATGATACAAATACAACCATCAATCCGTCGACCTTTAATCTTACCAAACTGGAGATTAAAATCACTATCGACATTAAAAAACTGTTCAATTACCTCAACGGGAAAAGAACTTTTAATATGCTTCCCTAATACAAAAGCGATGTACTCACTTTGTATGCTGGTTGCACTAATACAAAAGTTTCCGGACTCGTCCAGAATTTCGAAAGGATGCTCATCTAAAACACAGAGGGGATGATTATTTAGGTACGCTCCAATATCGTTGAAAAGATAGACCAAATCAGCCGTTGGCGGATTGATCATGGCTTCTTTCACCTGATCGTACGTAATCATATTCATGGGTTTATAAAAAAATATAGAATATCAATATCCTTAATTGCAAACCCTATTCCAAATAGATTAATGAATTTAATTTGATGTAATATTATATGTGTAGTAGATTGTTTTTTAGCGAGTTATGAAGTTAAAATTGCAAAATTAATTTATGAAGTTTATTTTATTTGACCTTTTTTAGCCCCAATAATTGTGGAACGCCATTGCTATTCATATTAAATAATAAGGAATCAGAAGATAAAAATTCGATCTTAACAGACTTTGCAATTGCTTCTTGAAGGGTGTCTTTCGATACCAAAAACTTCCCATCCAAGAAGTAGGTACCCTGTTCTTTATAATTGATACTACTACGGTATTCATATCCTCCCGTTGGCAGAAAAATGAATTGAGTTTGAGACAAGTCTGTTTTACCTGGTTGTCCATTTTCTACTAAAGATACTGCTTGCCAAGTACCGTGTAACAAGGTTTTATCTAAGCCAGAGCCACAAGCATAAACACTATACATAATTAATAAACAAAGGAAGTATTTTAATAAAGAAGAAAAACGCATAAGTAGTTTTTTAAAATTTTAGGTAGAATTCCTACTAGAGAATAACGGAAATTTAATAGATAGTAACGAAAAATATCTTCCATTCAGCCCAAATGAAGAATGAGTACGGATATTTAGAATCACGTACTCATTCTCAATTAAATCAAATCATTTCTTATAAAATGGATTATTTTTTATCTGCATCTAGGGCACCAGAGCTAATCGCATCCAGATATTTTTTAAGTTCCTCTTTCACCACTGGAGCGAGGATAAATAATCCAATCATATTCGGGAATACCATGGCGAATACCATGGCATCTGAGAAATCGGTAACGGCTTTAAGACTGGAAGCAGCTCCGATGATTATAAACACACAGAACAATACTTTATAAGTTACCTCTGCACGTTTGCTTCTACCAAATAAATACATCCAAGCTTGTAGTCCGTAATAAGACCAAGACAACATCGTTGAAAAGGCGAAGAGTACTACCGCTAAAGTAAGGACATAGGAGAACCCTGGAATAACACTATTAAAAGCAGCACTGGTTAGACCTACACCTTCTAATGGTATACCGTCAATAACTACTTCATTATCAGGGGTTAGAACTCCATATTCAAATAAACCACCACCAGAAGAATTAAATATAATAATTACTAATGCTGTCATGGTACAAACCAATACGGTATCAATAAAAGGTTCTAGTAATGCTACAACTCCTTCACTCGCGGGGTATTTTGTTTTTACGGCAGAGTGTGCAACAGAAGCACTACCAACTCCTGCTTCATTTGAAAAGGCTGCTCGTTTAAATCCTTGAATCAAAACACCAATGATTCCTCCAGAAATGCCTGCACCCGTAAAGGCACCATTAATAATTTGACTAAATGCATTAGGAATTAAATTAAAATTATAAATCAAAATAAAGAGGGCCGCTCCTACATAAATACCCACCATAGTAGGTACAATCTTTTCTGCCACTTTACCAATTCGTTTAATTCCGCCAATAATTACGATGGCCACCAGAAGCGCCAGCACTACTCCAAATAAGGTTCCGGCCATACCAGAATCCGATCCAATAAGGGCTTTAAACTGGGCGGCTGCTTGATTGGATTGGAACATATTTCCACCTCCAAATGAACCACCAATCAACATCACTGCGTAAAAAGCAGCCATAATTTTACCAATTGCACCCATTCCTTTTTCTCCCAATCCTTTACTTAAATAATACATTGGACCACCGTATACCGTCCCATCAGGACCAATTTCTCGATATTTTACACCTAAGGTACATTCCGTAAATTTACTAGCCATTCCCAAAAATCCTGCAAGGATCATCCAGAAGGTTGCTCCTGGTCCTCCAATGGCAATGGCAATCGCGACCCCAGCAATATTTCCTAAACCAACGGTTGCTGATAGAGCCGAAGTTAGCGCTTGGAAGGGAGTTACCTCGCCAATTCCTCCTTCTACTCGGATGGTATCCGGAATGTCTCCATCCCTAGTAATCATTTTGGGATCAATCTTTTCTTTGGTACTGTCGTATTTTCCTCTGACAACATTGACCGCCAATCCAAACCTAGTAAAGTTGGGGAAACCAAAGTAAATCGTAAAATAAGTAGCGGCTAATAATAAGAGAATAAGTACGACTGGAATTGCCAAGCCATTTCCAACTGGAATTGCGACAAAAACTACATCTGAAATCCAGGTAGTAGCTGGTTGTATAAAATTATTTACCCGTTCGTCAAGACCTAAGGGTTCGTCTTGGGCAAAACTTAGTAACGGTAAAAAGAGTGTTGTCAAAAATGCAAGGAGTTTTTTCATAAGTCGCAGCTTAGGAGTTTGATGATTAAACAGGTAAGGTATTGAGATAATTCTATTTACCCAAAGATTTGACCATTAATTTGCGCTAAGATACCGCTAACTGGCTTTTTGGCACGAATTTATCATAATAATTTTCTTGAATTTAATTGATAATGCGGAAGGGGAAATAACCAACCTTTTCGCCAAAAACCTTTTTATGAAACATACTACACCAAAAAAGTCCATAGCGGACTTTACAAAAAATGCTATTGTCTCAACTGATCATTTGCTAAAGATTAAAGGCGGAACAACTGAAGTTCTTGAAATTATAATTGAAGAGCCGAATCTCTAGCTTGTAATCAAAATTGATTTGCTTCTTGGTTGTTTCCTTTATTTTCTCCATACTTCTCCCAGTAACTTTTCCACTTTCTCTTCTACTTTTTTATTTTTTAACAATACCGGCGCATGGTGCGGCTTTATTCGTGCATCGATGACTAGTGGGCCTCGACAGCCCCAGTGTTTATTATGGGTGAAATCATCTACTCCATAAGTGTCGTGTGATGGGTTGGCTCGTGTAAAAACAGTCCATAAAAAATTATTTTCTGTAGCTGCTGAAAATTCAGCGTCATCGACTACAGCAATCAGCGGAATTTGTTCTAATGGACTTTTTCCTAAGTAGTCTGTTAAGCGATTCATTTCTGAAACTGCTTTTTTATAGTCCGTAAAGGATGGGCCATTTATCAGCAATACCCCGGCTTGCCAGAATCTAGGTTTAGCAAATTCAGCAGGTAGATCAAATCTGTCTGGCAGCTGATCGGACAAAGTTCGCAGTGGCTCACCACAACAAGCGATCACTAATTTAGAACCAGCATTCCAACCACTACCAGAGTAGTCGAGGGTATCCATGGTGGTTTTGGTTTGAAAATGCAAATCTCTGCGCCAGTCTACTCGTTCGAGGACATGTTTAAAATAGGCAGGTATTTTATGGGTATCTATTTCAATTCCTTTTTCTTCTGCTGCGATAAATAAAAATTTGGCAAGACTTGTTTGTCCACTACCAATGATTCGGTTGGCCTGGGTAAGAATTTCTTCTGGTTTTTTATCCCTAAATGGCATATATCGTTCACTCCCCACGGCCAGCAAAAGTGGATGAACGCCCGCCGCGTCTACCGCGTTTATCTGTCTAACTCCTGGAAATTCTCCCGGTAGTAAGGCACCTACTAATTTGTGAATTAAATACCCAAAACTAGAATCTTCTGCGGGTGGACGCCCCACCGCCGTAAATTGCCAGATGGCATCTTTTCGATGGTAGACCTTGTCTACTTTCATAACTGGAAAATCATGTTCAAGACTATAATAACCAAGATGATCGCCAAATGGACCTTCTGGTTTTTTCTGGTTTTTTAAAATGGTACCAGTTATGCAAAAATCTGCATCTCCTGATATTACAGCCCGGTTGTCCAAACCATATCGGAAGCGCCGACCTCCTAACATTCCAGCAAAAGTCATCTCACTTAATCCTTCTGGTAAGGGCATGATGGCTGCAAAGGCGTGAGCAGGTGGACCTCCTACAAAAATACTGGCTCGAAAGGGTTTATCTGATTGATTATACCCGGTATGATGAACCCCGATTCCCCGATGAATCTGATAATGCATGCCGACCTCTTGATTAATCTTATATTGATTCCCAGAAAGCTGTATTCGGTACATTCCGATATTAGATTGCATGATATTATCATTGTCAGGTGGCAGGGTACAAACTTGTGGTAATGTGATAAACGCACCGCCGTCATCTGGCCAAGAAATTACTTGGGGTAGTTGATCAATGGTGGTTTCTCCGTATTTGACATCGAGGCCAAAAGGAGATTTAAAAGGGAGTGCACTGAGCGCCGTAAATGGAGCGGTTCGGAATCGCCACGGATTTTTTAAAAAGAGAGTAGGGTCAGCCTTAAGCTCAATTACCTTCTTTACTTTTTTGAGGGTTTTACGAAAAATAAATTCGGTCCGTTCGAAGGTACCATAAATGTTGGAGACCGCCGGAAAAGGACTTCCCATCACATTTTCAAAATAAATGGCTGGACCTCCTTCATCGAAAACCTGACGGTGGATTTCTGCCATTTCTATATTTGGATCAACAGGTTGGGTGATCCTTAAAAGCTGATTGTTTTTTTCTAAGTCGTTAAGACAGTCTCTTAGGTTTCTGTACATAGGTAGGCGTTCGCCGAAATTTTATTGAATCTCAAATTAAACAAAATTATTTTCCAATTTCCACAATTATTTCTAGTTCTAACCTCAATTCTCGAATTATCCTTATATCCGAAGGTCTAACAATACTCACGATCCATGGTTTAAATAAACTAGGTCTAAAGGTAACTATATAACTGAAGCTGTTTAAGAATGTCCACAGAAAGCGAGGATAAGTGCTAGGGTGTACAAAATACTGAGTAAAAGTTGCGTTTAATTTGAGGCATTAAACAGAGAGTCATAGTTTTCGTATCT
>CAZYAC010000047.1:0-19894 GCA_964645475.1 uncultured Saprospiraceae bacterium
GAAGAGCTCCCGGAACTGAGGCGACCTAGCAGGCCGCAAATATGATCGCTGGAAGGCTGGTTTTATGTTTGCCTGTGCGGATGCCCAGACTGGGAAGCGATGTAGACAACTGTAGACCTGAACCCAGCACCATGACAGACACGCCGAAGGCTGACTGGCGTGGTGCTGGAAGGAAGGGCTACTGGTGGCTACGCCTTCTTTCCTGTTCGTTATTCTAAGAGATTGTCCTCAATTGAAATTGACTTCTTCTCATTCGAAAAAATACGATTTACTCTTGGTTGTATTATCCAAAGACCAATTGGCCAGAGCATCAACAAAATTGAATCAAAAATAAAATTTTGCAGTTTAGCTTCCTCTTTCTTTTCAACAACATTTAACATTATTGCTATAAAACACATTGCACAGGTAACACATAAAAAAGAAATAAAAACAAGTGGTGTAAGATAATCTAAAACTACAGGGTTATCATGCATACCAAACCCAAGCAAATAATTTCCGTAAAACACCGAGATACCTGTACATATTATAAATGGGATAAATAAGGCCAACTTGAATAGCAATAAATTAATTCGTGAGTCCTCTGGTAACCTTCGTTCTAAATTAGATCCTATACTCCACAACCAGCTAAAAAAGAATACAATAGGAATTGTCAAAAACAAACGTGACAATATAATTCCTAAATTTTCATCCTGTGTAATACTAAGAATAATCATTAAAACAAAAGGAAATAATAACAAAAAAACGATCAGAACAAGGAAAAGGTGCCAATGCTTAAAGTGAGTAAATCTGCTCATTTTCTTATTTTGATTTTTTAAAGCTCCGATTGTCTGTTCCAGCAGGAGCTACTGATGGCTACGCTTTTTTCCAACTTAAAGCTTAGACATATATTTTAGCATTTTCAAATTTTTCTTTATTCCTGCTTCCCATGAAGAAGACCAATCATTGTAAGAGAAGGCTAATATTTCTCTTATAATATTATACGCCTCTGTACCTATTGAGTAATCAAACATTAATTTATTGGAATAACCTTCTGAATCTGGAACATCAATAGAAAATAGCACCATACTATTATCAGAAGATTCTTCATCCATTCTTGCAAAGTTATAAAAGTCT
The DNA here is from genome assembly GCA_964645475.1 of uncultured Saprospiraceae bacterium. Taxonomy (GTDB): domain Bacteria; phylum Bacteroidota; class Bacteroidia; order Chitinophagales; family Saprospiraceae; genus JALZUU01. The sequence goes on from CAZYAC010000047.1 coordinate 1,114, forward strand.
AAACTCACTTTAAGTCTTTTGTATTTTGAAAAAAAAACTCCTTCATCATTCTTTTTCCATTTTAACTTACCTGAAAAAGTTAGTCTTCTTACTTCAAGAATTAGCTTTATCTGAAGTTTATAATTATCTACTAAAAAGTAATCCATTAACCTTTTTTTATCTGCTTAGTTTCTGTCTTTATCACCTTCTCATTAAATTCTTTAACTTTTTTTGCTGGTATCTCAAATGATCCAGGCTCATTTCTTGGCTTTGTTTCAAAGCCATTCTTTTTCAGCCAATCAATCGTTCCTGGTTGTGTTGTAAATATTGTTTTATTAGTATTAGCTTTATTCATTTTAAGTCCTTCCTTTCTAGTTCTAGTTCCATCTTTTGCAACCCACTTGGGTTGTCTATGATGAGGTTCTGGCTTTAAGACTAACCCATTTTTATCTACAGATAATTTTGCTTCTACCTTTGACATATATCTCTCAATCTTTTCAGTCTTACCAGGCTTGCTAGTCTTACCACTTTTTCCTTTTTTCTTCGACTTTTTAGTTCTAGTTTTAGGGCCTATGTTTCTAGTTGTACTAGTTTTTAAATTTCCCTTACCACCTGCTCCTGCTTGAAATACATCTACTATTTCTTGGTCACTCTCAGCCCTATTATCTTCTCTACTTTCGCCTATCGTTTTCCTTCCTGCAAAGTAAGCATCTAGTTCTTCCTCTGAACGACCTCCAAAGGCCGCTATTCTGTCTTCAAAGGTAGGCGATTCAGGAAATAAGTAATTTATTGTTTCAGAAAAACTCGAGATATAATACATCTCTCCTTTATATTGAATATAAAGATGCTTTCCAAAACAATTACACAACGCACCATCGACCTTTCTTTCTAAACCCAAAGTCGATTCACCATTTGACTCCATGAAGTTAATCTGAAAAAAATAACTTTCCAGACCATCCTGATCTATGCTAGCAATTGGACTATTCGAAGCAAATTGGTAAGGTGTTAATTCTGGATATGTTCCTGTCAACGGATCAACACTCAAAAACCTCCCCACCGCCGGATTATAAATCCTAAACCCATAATCATAATTCGTGATACTCCCAAACTCTCCATCATCATCCTTCTCCTTCCCATTAAAACCATATCGGTAACTTTGACTATTGTACTTCCGCCCCGGCATCTCCCAACCAAAAGCATAGTAATCCGTCGCCGAGGTCACTTGTGCTTCATAACTATTGGTTATACCATCACCGTCTCCATCCAGACCTACTTTTAGGTCGGTAACCGTAGCTAGGATATTTCCTAAGTGATTGGACTGCTCGTAGTATTTTTGACCTCTGAGGCTTCCGATGATCAGATCGGGAGTAGTGCCTCCATTAAGGATACGGTCGGTAAACTTTTGCAGACCAATCCTGCTGCTACCATACAAAGGTACTTCTTTTTGTGAAGTAATGAATCCATCACTTCCTGGCGGTGGGCTATGATCGTATACACCCATGACATTACCGCTCGCATCCCGAGCATAAAGGGTTGTTGTACCCCCTACTTTCTTCGTCAAACGGTTCCCAGCAGGATCATAGGTATATTTTATATTAGTTTTTCCGCTACCTGGAGTAAATTTGACGTCACTGACTTTTCCATATACGGTCCAAAGAATCTCGTCTATATCTTCCTTGTTGTCCTTGGTGAGATTACCGATTTCGTCGTATTCGTAGTTATTGGCTGATTGCGCTTTAAAATCACCGTAAGGTAAATTAGACGTATTGCCATTATCATTAATACTCGTTAGTTGATTGGGTTTATTGTTATCATCATAAGCATAAACCATCAGATCTATCAATTCCGGTGCCAGTGCTCCGGCATCAACTTTTGGTGCAAACCTACTAAGGGTTTTTAGATTTCCATTCGCATCATAGTCATAGGTACTATTAAATAAACCAGATAAACTCCAAGAATTACTATTGGCTCCTTTGGAAAATGAGGTAGCATTGGTAATTCGATGTAGTTGATCGTATTGGTAAACCATGGCGTTATGATTTCCCGTTGGTGTACCCAACGGTCCATCATCCCTAAAATGATCAATATCTGTAACCATCCAAGCGATATTTCCATTGTATAGGCCATCGTTTGCTGGATGCAGTTCACTCCAAGTGGAGGAATTTAGTACTCCATTGGCAACTCCTGTTTCTATTGGTTTATAATCTTGGGTATGGTAACCCAAGGTGTAGGCCATTTCGTCTTTAGCTACGAATCGATTGATCCCTGCCGGTATTCCATCTCCAATAATTCCATCTTTGCCTGGTTCATTTCCAGGTCCTGTTAGATCAGGTAAGTTCACTCCCTTGATCCAGCCTTGGAGGGTATAATAATAATCCATCCCTTGTACATTGTCTGTACCGACCTCTACTCGGGCGAGTGGCCCATGCTGGTAATAAAAATAGCGAGCATCCCGATCAAAGACGATCCCGTCGTCGGAGGTATAGACATAGGTCAATCGATTGTCTGCATCATATTGGTAGCGGTGCGTAAATTGATCTATTTGACCTTTTTGGAAAGCGACTTCTTTTACATTTCCGCTGATAAGATCATAATCGTATTCAATTTGGGTGTCGTGATTGAGTTGGTTATTAATATTTAATGCATCATAATAATGACGTAGTTCTTTGACGTTACCATGTTCGTCATAGCTATACTTGGTCTGCATATTCTCATTCGAAGTTTCTGCTACCCTTCCTCTAAGATTGGTCTGTACAAAATTGGGATCTGCATTGTTATCGTCAGGAGTATTGTAGAAGGTTTGGGTTCTTCCAAATGGGAGAACCGAACCTCCATTCAGTGCTGGAAAGTCAATATCATTGGCATTATCATCTACATTGTTGAAAGCCAAATCCGTATCGTTCACATTCGCAAACATCTCTCCTACGGCCGAGATTCTGCCTTCATCATCATACTTTGTAAATGAATAGGTTTCAGTACCATTTCCAGGGAAATTTTGTTGCTTGGCATTTTGTGAAAAACGTAAGCGTTGCGCGTGATCGTATTTGAATCTGGTCTCACCACCATCGGGAGAGTTTTGCCAGACGACTTGCCCGAGGGTATTGTATTGGTATTGAGTGACGTGGGTGTGAATCGGTTCGGTACCATCCCAAACACCGTTGGTAAAATTAGCAGCTGGTACTGGGTTTACACCGATGGGTGGAACGGTTTGTACGAGGCTACCGGCTTGGTCGTAGTAGTAGAGGGTGTAGTGGTGTTCGCGGGTATCATAGGTGAGGGTAAATTCTTCTGTATAATTGGAAGCACAGTCTATCTGACTAAGTATGCTATTTACCGTATTTGCTCTTTCTTGCTCCCAGATAGTCGTCGCTATATAATTTGCTTGTAATAATAATTCCTGCATACAATCATTAAAGATCTCTTCTTCATCGATTGGATAAATAGGTCGGATAAGGCAACCAGTGACGCAGAGAAAATCCGCAGGACTATCACTAGGAACGTCAGCATTAGAGCAGCTTACTTCTGCGTGATAAATTTTGGTACTAGCTCCTGTCCCCGTAATGATGGTTATCAGAATAACTTCTTCTCCATTTTGTACTTCAACCCTTAAATCTTCAAAACCAGTAAGGTCATAATAATCAATGATTTGATGTGGGGCTTCTATCTGTATATTAGAGCAGCAGAAATCGGCATCACTGCCATCTGGAATTTGAATGATTAGGTTATCATCATCGTTAATTATATAACCAATGTTTTCTAAACAAGGCGTATTAATGGTATTTGAAACATCATTAGTAGTCAGAATTTCACCTAAAACATCATTGATTACTCCTTTAAAACAACCATTGACAATCTCATTGCAAAGGTCGTCGATTTGTCCATCTCCATTTATATCCGTTGTATAGACGGAGCTCCACTCTACTCTGATTTCAGTATTGAAATAATTATCAAAATCCGGCGAATTAGGATCTAGACATGTCTCATAAGGATTAACATTGGGGGCGCTAAATCCAATAGCATTAGCTATCGCATTTACAAAGGCACTAGAATGATCATTTTGATTATTCTGATCATTAGCTAGCATATATCCCAGTGGATTATTGGTCTGATCACAATTATTTCCACAGAGTTCGATTAAGGCAGGGATAAGAATATCATCCCTGTCGCTATCACTCAACGTAATACCACAAAATATCTGTAACTCTCCGTACCATTCCCAAGCCCGTTGGGTACAAGCAAACTCGCAAGAATTATTAAATTCGATAGCACCAGTACCATCCGTTGGGCCATTATCTTCGGCAAACATTTGGCCTTCCCCTTCTGTATCTACGTCTCCTGGCAAGAGTGGATTTTCTTGCATGATAGGGCAGTCTGTTTGAACCGGACACCAAGCGGCGGCTATTTCTGCCAAATATTGGTACTTAATTCCAAGGTAAAGGGAATATAACATACTCCATTTGTCTTCAGAGGTAGGGTTATCAATCACTACATGACAATTGACAAACTCAAAAATATTGACTGTACTACCTCCGGTTGGACAATTTCCATAGTTGAGCAATCGAGTGGTCATTTCTGTCCTCATCTCAAGTGAAACTCCTGCTGGTGAATTTGAACCAAAAAATGCGGTAATATCACTTATTTGTTGGGGAGTTAAATCTAGATTATCATTGTGATGAAGATAGAAACTTTCTGCTGAAGCAAACATGGGATCAGTAATCAAAAGGACGGCTATTGCTGTTGCAAATTCTGTTTCTGTCGCAGAATCCGGAAGAAAATCTTCTTCATGGATGTCATTCACGACTTGAAGGTCGTACATTCGACTAGCTTCTGAATCTCGACAGAGAATATAAGCACAATATTCGGGATGGTATTTTTCGAGTATATCTACCCATTCATCTTGCCAGCCATCTTCTGTCACCAAGGCAGTTTGTACGATTGGATCGCTAATATCAAGAGACATACCTTCTGCTGGAATATAAAATGGCTCAGTAATTGGCAATCCAGACCACCATGTTGGATCATCTTCAAAAAGACACCCGCCAGGAGCGATCTGATTTTTAATCTGAAAAAGGATGGCATCACAATCTGCTTGTGATCCATTGTCGAGCGGAGTATTAGTAAATGGGTAGGTAGTCCCATTACATTCTGCTGACATACACATATCTATGTCTGTTTGGCTCGGAGTTGGATTTCCGCCCAAGATTAAACTTTCTCGACAATATTGTTCACAGGTCACCGTACAATCAAAAGGATCTATTTCTACATCCTGCAAATAATGATCAACATCATATGTGTTTTCATCTACTAGTATAGTTAGATCTTCTATGCTCAATGGGAGTACTCTTAAAATTTTATTAATTTGGTAGTTCCCTAAATCTTTCAATATCACAGAAAAGTCAATGGTTTGTTGAGTAAAATTGTCATTACAAATGTCTGCACCTGTATATGATATTGGAAAAGTAACCCCGCTTCCAGCTGTAGAAACCGGCGCCCCACAGGGATCTAAAATTTGAATATCTAATTCGTAACTACAAGAAAAACAAAACTCTTCCGAATCACCCATCTCATTAATAAAAGAAGCAAAAGCTTTCGTAGCCGAAAAATTATAATGAAAATCAACTTCATTATTCAGTATCTCATTTGAAAATGTAGTATTGGTCGTACTGGTACCTGTATCTTCGTCGATTGTATTATGATCCAGCAGATCTTCCGTCTCGGTTATTGCCATAGAGGGCGCGCTTGCCAGGTCATTGACATTGCTGGGTACTTCTCCTGCTAAGGCCGTTGCGATTACTCTACCTGCTGCATCTATATAGGAAATACTCATTTGTCCGTTGGCATCTCTGACAGCATTTCTTTTGTAAAAACTGGCATCTCCCACGTTTGATCCAAATAATCTTTGTAGTTGCATATTAGAGGGATCATCATAAAAATAGGTCGTTTCTTGACCGCTTCCGAGTTGATAAAATGCACCGACTCCTCCTTGATGCGAAATTCTTCCCGTCCCATCATTTAAGTATTTCATTTGGGTCATGGGATATCCTTCCGCATCAGGAATAAAATCTCGATAAATTCCCGCACTACTATTCGATCCGGAAAAATACTGCCCTGCTCCATTTCCATCATCCAAACGGTCAGGGGCATTGGTAACACATTGTGTTGCAAAATTTTTATCAAAGTGGGTTCGATTATAAGAAGTATTATTAGGATTACTGAGATCGTCTGAAATTCCTTTATTAAAGGATGGCTTGTAAAATAGATTATTGTTATCTACTGCTGGGACGGGTAAAATATTAAGGGTGGGACGTCCTTCTACATCGTAATGACTGGTAGCCACCAAGGTAGTTTCTTCCGTACTTAAGTTGGTTTGCGTCTGGCGATTTCTTAGTCCTTCGTCAAAATAACTAATCACCTTTTTATATTTACCGTCTTCTGCAAAAGTGGTGGTGTATTGCCAGTTTTCATTTGGTTGGAAAGCGATGAGTTGAGTTGTCCCACCATAATTAACATCGTCGGTGATGGTAACGCCATTTCCTATCGTCCAACTTCCATATCTTCGATGGGTATAATCACCTTGGACATTCGGTGCAATATGCCGACTGATCGGTCGAACCCGATAATATAAGGTACCTTTTGTATAGGTTACCGGAAAGGAAAAGTGATTATCTGTAATCTCAATACTAAGTGCATTTCTAAAGATGGCTTCTCCTGTAGGAGCAGTCCCTGGTATCAACTCATCATCGACGTAAGCGATTTCTAATTCATAATTTTCTACGCCTGGTAGATACTCCCACATGACGGTCAATTCGTGATTGGCATTGTCAACGGTATAAGCATGATTTAGAACCGTACTAAGATTCAGGTCATTATACCGTTCTACCTCCATCTCTAATTCCAGTCTTATATCTGCAGGAATGAAAGTCTGAATAGTCGTCAAGTCTGTTATGGTGGTAGCAAAATCATCTTGACTCGCTTCGATAGTCGTTATTTCTAGCACTATCTCATCTGCTGTAACGTCAAATTGATTTAGTTCCTGATAGACTGCTTCGACTTGCCCTTTACTAATCTGTACGGTTCCAGTCTCAATAACCGAATTATTAGAAAGTAAATTATAGGATACTCGGTACCCCCATAAATCACCATCAACATCCGTTAGATCTTCTCGGCCGTAGATCAGACTAACATTTATTTTTCGATTAATAATTTCAGTGGCAGTACCCAATCCTGGTATTGGATCAGCAATGGTCATTTGCTCGTTTATGTCATGATTACGTTGATTCAAGTGCACCCCATGCTTGATCGTATGCCCATATGCTTGAGGTATCATCACCACTAAAATGAAAAGCAAAAAAGTATTAAACCGGATTATAGTAGATAAATTAAAGTTCATTCTTCGAATTTATTAGGGTAGATAATTTTTATTTTTGCTGATTTTTATTTCAGTCCATGGCCTACGATGAGCTGATTTTGAGCATAAGCAGGTTGCAGTTTAACTTCTTGTGTCGATGAAATTTTTACGTACTTTTTTATGGAAAAAGTATCTTTTGAAAACGTAGGTTGTAAATCCATCTTCCTAGTAATCGTCTCGACTTTCAACATTTTAGATTCAAGTGATTCATTGTAGTGCTGAACGGTTTTTTCAACCAGTCCAGTGGTAGCATTCAGATATATTTCGACCGTTGAAAAGATTAGTTTCGAGTTTTTAAGCACGTATAATTTTTTGCCTTTTATAATTCCTTTGTAAATTATTTCTTTGTAATTATTTGTCATTTTATCAATATCTACGACATTCAATTTTTTGATGGCTGTCGCTCCGCTATTCTTATTGCACGCCAAAATCGCCTTTTCTGCATGGTGAATAATCGTATAACCATCTCCAATGATCGTTTTTATTCCACCTATATCATATCGGTAACTTCCTCCACGTTTTTTTAGTCGATAGGTACTTTTTTCGGGTTTCATATCCTGTTCTCGAAAATAGTTAACGACTTCAAATTCACTATCTATGTTCTCACTCTGCATATAAGCTAAACTTGCTTTTTTCAAATCAGTTTTAAAGTCTTGTGCAAGTCCATGACCAACTAAAAAAAATATTGAAAGTAGTACTATTGTGATTTTAGTTTTCATAAAATTCATTTTTTAAATTCGTTAGTTGTCATCAAATTAGAAAGTCCGATCACTCGTATTTTTAACATATTCTCTGGTTTCTTGAATAGTCTTTACCCCTTCGGCAGTTTCCTTCTTGACCAAGAATAGATTTCCTTCTTCATCATAATGATAAAAAGTAGCGAAGTTGTTATTATCTAAAACTGCACTCAGTCGATAATTGAGGGGATCATAAACATAGGTTTGAATATTACCATCTAGAGGGTAAATTCTGATATCATCAATATATGCAGGAAACTGGGCCATGTCTGGATCAATGATATTAAAACCAATCTTCCAGTAGCCATCAGGTTGACTACTATTTTCTTCGGCAATAAATGTAGTTTCTACTCGCTGCCATCCATTGATCATGGGGCCAGAAGGAAGGAAGGAAACAAACCCACTTTGGGTCGGATCAGGATCATAAGAAATTCTTACTTTATCTTCAAGGGTATAACCATCGTAATTTGCTCCAAGACTTACCCAAGCACTAAACACGTATGTTTTTCCCGGCTGTAGTTCGGTACTTCCTTGATCAAAATTAATCCCGCTCATTCCATTAATCATCATACTCTTTTCGCCAGTATGACTCCAAGTATCAGATAGCGTTACATTATTATTAACACAATTACCATTACCATTAGTCGCACCAACATATTTTTTCTGTTTGACAATCACTTGTCCAGTAGTTACGGTAGAAATTGGTAGCGGCGTACATCCAAAATCAAGGTTTACCAAGGTTAAACTAGAGACTTCCTTATTAAAGGTATTATATAATCCAGCCGATGTAATTTCACTTACATCTGCGGTAGCTTCGTATTGGTTGCCCGCTTCATCTTCCAGTACCAACAAAGCATAGGTATTATTTGGGGTCATGAGATTTCCAGATTCAAATAGCTTATCGATATTAACCTGAGTTCCTCCTTCATAACCGCCAAATATTTCGTAGGTATTGCTGATAAATCGGGTTTGGCTATTGTCACAGAGGAAATCTAAATTTCCTTTGGTTCCTTCTTCTTCTAACGTTTCAAATCCTTCAAAGGCTATTTCGTAGTGACTTGCATTTGCCGCAACTGCAACAGGTAAGTTGTCTTTATAAGCATATAAGGCAGCGCTATGTAATCCAATGATATCTCGATTTTCTACCTCTTCGCCATTTCCGGCATACTTGGTAATTCGATTGGTTTCTTTCCAATTTTCTGCTCCAGAGGAATATTTGAAAAATGGATTTCCCCAATTGAATAAAGTGAAACCATTGAAAGTTCCGTCCGTCTTTAGATTTGGTGTATAAGCAGCTTCGGCTACTGGATTACGAGGTGTAACGTAAGTGTAGTTTTGGAAAGGACGCCAGATGCCTTTTTCGCCGTATTCGTATTTTGTAACACCCTTTTCAACATCTGTGGTTGATACGATTACAGCATCAGGCATAGGACAAGAGCTTAAAGGAGTATTACAGTCAACATTTCTAACATTATACATAATATCTAAAGGCAATTGTGACGGCCCATTCGTTGGTATTGTAAATGTAAATGGAGGAGCGTCATATACTTGCGTATTTACCACAGTATTAGAAAACGAATGAGTTGCTTCAATTGTAATTGGGAAGAGGTATTCTTCCTCAAAAGCAGAGACAGTACACAGTATATTGTCACGGTATGCGCCATCTATTGGAGTAGTTTGAGGAGATAATGATACTGTACAAGTTCCATCTAAATTATCTGTGCCGCTTGGACAGCCAAGACCAGTATATGGATTTTGGTATGTAAGGAGTACAGTATGTGGTCCAACAGTCAAATAACCCTCCGGAGGATCAAAAAAGGGATATGAAAAGATAACTTCATACTGCTCACATGTAGCAGTTCCTGGGCCAAAAGTAGCCACTTCAAATATATCTGGCTCTATAAATCTTTCTAGATCCCAGAAATCACGATATGTAACTGCTGAGGCATTTAATACGTTATCAATCTTTCTATTATCAATTGATAATGATGTCTCGATCCCAGGAACATCAACCGGTTCAGAAGAAGCTGCTCTTTTAACCGTTGGATCGGACAAAGCAGTAATACTTCCAGATTTAGCCGAAAGATGGTTTCGGTTACCCGAACGAGTAATCATTACACTAACCATTGCGCCAGCATATTCTGAAGTTATTGAAGTATTTTCAAATAGATATTTTATCGTTCCATTTCCTCCATTAGTTCCAACAAAAGTAAATTTTGGATCTGAACAGAGTTGCGCAAAATCGGCACAGGTTTGTTCCCCCATAAATCCCGTTACAATGAGTTCATCTCCAGGAATCAAAATATCAGAAATATTATAAGCCTCTGGAAATCCCATGGTAAACAAGCCACAATCAGCATCAGCACTCAGGAAAATGTTATCAAACTTAGTCCCCCAATTTTCATAAGCCGCCCCCATTCTTTCGTAAGCAAGTCGAGCTGGAATATTATAATTATAGATTTTTGAGGGTTCGCCATTTTGATCTACGTAACTATTGTTGACCGTAGTCATTAATGGTTCTCCCGTAAGTGGATCAAAGACTTCATTACTTGTTGTAACCAATGATTGTCCATCATAGGCATCCGTTCTTTTTAAAATTCCGGTTTTACGAATGATCTTGTTGGTGACGATTGTTTTGGTTTCACTTTCGTTCATGGAAAGACTGGGAAATCCTGCGATAGAGAAGGCAGGTGGCCAGCCACTAAAATCTGCGTTTATCCCTACGTTGCCTTCAGCAGATATAGAGGAAGCTCGTCGTGCGTCCAGAAAGAAGTCATAGTTAACACCCATTTCAGCTGGCTGAATATTAGCCTTAGAGAAGTTCGGATCATTTGGATCAGGGGTACCTTCTACGTTATCGTCTACTAATACATTGACAATATTATCGAGTACTCTAGTCTTTTTTAATTTACCAGCTGCAGTATAAACTTCTTGGTCAGATTCTGCGTAGTAATATTTTACTTCACTAATTTTGTTCTTACTATCTAATCCATAATGCGTAACACTAGACGGTTTACCATGCATATCGTTTAGGGTAATGGCGTATCCTTGTGATCCAGTATATTTATCAATTTTAAGATTAATTGGACTGAGTGGAGGGGAAATTTTTACTGGATATTCTCGCTTATCTAATTGTGTTTCTTCCACAATTACCGGAAAATCTTTGGCCGTATAAAACTCGTTGATGGTAGTCCCTGTGGTTCCGAATCCTGTATGTAAACTAGCAGCCTCGGGAGGAATAGGAATAGTTTCTTCGTTTTGTGCCTCAGCATAAGAAGTCGCCAGACTTTTCACCGTTACTTTACTGTATCCAACGCTAGGTCCTGGGTAGTAAGACTCATTGGCAGGATATTCAAAAAAGAGATTTTGATCTGATTTTAAGGCAGCTCTTATGGTCCAAGGTTTTGCAAATCTTAAGGCAGACTCATCTGCTCCAACGCCAGGTTCGTTGGCTGCTACGCCACTACTTATTTTTACATCTCCATCAGCACTGTTTTTTCCCATGGTCGTATAATCATAGACCTGTCCGTAAGTAGCAACGTCATTGGCAGTATTTCCATCCTCACCAATATCCCAATTGTCATTTAGGGTTACTTTTTTCACTCTTGATCCCCCTCCATACTTTACACCATCCGGTGTATTTAAGCGGATATAGGATTGGCTCAGTTCTATCTCACTGGCAAACCCTCTGCGCGAACAGTAGCGATAATACTTACGAAATATAGCGCCCATTTCTCCAAAAGCAGAAATAAAATCTCCAACTGCATTCATAAAATTGTCCTCATTCGCATCGTTCAAATCATCATTTTTTCTTAGTCTATCGGGGTAGTTCATTTTTAGATGTTGCCAAGCAGCAGCGCTAAAGGGATGATAGCTTCGTCCGTCTAAGACCGTTGGTTTTAATTCTACATAAGGACCGAAGCCAGGATCTGTACCAACACCTGCAACTTTAGCATATCCAGATACGAACTCCTTATTATCTTCATTATTCTCTGCATTTTTTAAATCTATTTTTACTTTAAAATAAATTTGAGCTTCCGAAGAAGGGTCCGAAAAATCAAACCCACAATCTGTCGTATTATTGGGATCTAATTTTACTCCGTGTAAATCTTTCACATAATCACAAAAATCTGGAAATCCATACTCGTCAACGTTGGATAGATCATGGTTAAAATATACCCTCAACTCTTCTGAAGAAGGATCTGCGTCTGTGTTTATTCTATTCTCAAGCGTATTGTCATTACTATTTCTTATCTCCGAAATCTCAAACATTTGCATGGCATGTCGATCCTGTACATAAGCATAATCATCTGTTTCATAATCAACTTCGATAGTCGCTCCTGAAGGCAATCCAATTTTATTTAGATGCCACATAGCAGCATTATCGTCTAAGTCTTGTTTAGCATCACTCTGTCTTGTATAAGGGAAGTTTAATTTCTCGCATTGATCTGAATCACGATAGGTACCCCACCGGTCATAATTCATGTCACTATAACCTTCACCCGTATTATAATCAAAGCGATACGGAGATAAAGCACCACGGGTAGAGTTTTGGTAAGAAAAACTTAATGCTTTTAGTGTTAGTTTTCCATCGATACCATTATGAATACCGGGACATAAAGACTGATCGTACGTAAGATTTACTTCTTTTATTGGAACAGGTGTTCTTCCCTCCGCAACTGCTGCCGCTTTTTCTAATTTGGAATAGAGTGAGATTTTTTCTAGTTGGAAAGATTTACCTCGGGTATTTGGACTCCCTAAATCTGCAGATGTTTTTTGAGTTCGGTTAGCTGCCCCTTGGCCGTCTGTTCGTTGATCAGAAATTTCAAAAATGGCAAGGTGAGTTTTTGTTTCTGCCGTCCCTAAATAATATTGTTCTCGTTCTCCATAAGTAATCGTTGCTTTATCATCTTTTTGATCATTAACAGCACCTTCGATATAATTTGCTCCTAAGAATGGTGCCCGCCATTTAAAATCGTCATCCGTTTTAACGTAATTAAATTTCACCCAATATCCATAGTCATCATCAGAAGGGCCATCTCCCGTGAGATCTACATAATCAGCTCCTAATACCGAAGTGAGTAGATGCGCATGTGTATATTCGGGAATGACAGAATGATTCAGGTAATCATCAGAGGTAAAAGCTGAATTGGTAACGATGTGATCAATCGTTTCGTCATCAATGATAGCATATCTATCATGAATAGGAGCTTGACAAAATCCTGGTGGCAGAATACCTCTATTCACACTAAACATTATCTCTTCCTGCGTTGTATTTTTGACAGGCAAAGCATATACATAACGCATTCCATTCGCTTGGAGAGAGGTGATTCCCGCGATATGACTTTTTTTATCCTCACTATTATCTCGGACAAAATCTGTGATGCTTGTCGTATAATCTCCATCACTAAACGCAGGGTTTGGATAAAAACCAACACGGTATTCGGGCAATGATTCTTGCATTCCGTCAGGGCCGAGCAACTCGCCATTTGTGATTTGCTGGATACTGGAAGATCGAGGTTTTCGTTCTGTTCTGACACCATTTGGAATGGTTACTTCAGCGCCTACATTTTTTTCAAATACTCCTAAACCATTAGCATCCATTCTATCGTCCGATCTTTCATGTCCTAGTTTTACTCGAACAGCGTCACTACCAGCTATATAATCTGAAGAAGGTGAAGAATTATTTGTATCGTCGTATAACTCCGCGGTAATTTCTCCTGCAGCTTTAAGATAATAGGGTTCATCTGCGTTGGACATTTCTTTACCAAAATTTAATTTCCCCTCAATACCAGAAACATAACGTCCTGACTCTGTAAACGCCATGTTTCCTCCTAGGTCAGCTCCCAAATCAAATGTATTCCCAAAATTGAGATCAAATCCTAAATTTCCTCCACCAGAGAAGGAATTTTCTGCTGGGTCTGAAAATATACCCACACTAGAACGATACGCTCGATAAGATCCTCCGGTACCTTGTCCAGATAGGCTATAGATATCCGGTGTCGAAATTGGTATGGCTAAGTTGGGAGATTCTTTATGAATAGGTCCATCTTTTTCTCGATTAAAATCCGTCAAGGCCGAAGCATCATTTAAACTATTTTGTAAATAAAAATAACCGTAGGCGGCTGTCTTCGTAAATACATTTTTATCTTTTAGTCTTTGACGATAAAACGAAGCACTCAGACTTCCTCCCAATCCTATCCCCAAAAATGGATTTCCTCCCACCTCTAACTTACCAGAAAAATTCTTCCCTCTGTAAGGTGTTCCTATCTGTGGTGAATAAGCAGATCTACCAAAAGAAAAGGTATGAGATCCTGCATATCTTTCTTTTGTTGTATAATCGATTTCTCCGGTCTCTTTATTTTCATTCTTCTCAACTTTCGATCCTGAAACTCCTAAACTTATACCAGCAACCCCTTCCCTTGAATTAAAAGATCCACTAATACTTGTTGCTGACTTCCATTTCTCTCCTTGTTGACTAAAACTAAAAGATGGTTGCAGGGAAGCTCCTTCCTGTCCCGAAACACTTGCTGATAAACTTCCAGAAAAACCAAATCCATTAGTTTTTAACATAGAAAGATTGGGCGCAGCACTCAAACCAATACCCCACCCTTTATAGCTATTGTGCATTACATTTAGACCTAGGCTCAAGCTAAGATTGCTCCCTGCATTATCATCACCTTCAATCTCTTTTGAAAAAATTTCGAACTGTGCCCCTACCCCAAACTTCCAAGTCCTATTCTCTCTCATATCCATTTTCCTTTTCACCTCATCCCCATCAAAATCATCCGGCAGTCCACGCATCGTCCGCGTAATGGCTCCATGATTCATACTCCATCCCAGTCCTACCCAGGTCGCTTCCTGATCCATCGTGATACCAGAGTGGTAAGATAGATTAAAAGGGTAGCCTCCGTCGGGTCCAGGCAATTCAAACAAGGGAATATTATAGGTGAAATCTCCTGAAAATAGGTCTACCATTTGGGTGGTTCCAACGGGTTCAAACTCGTTAAATTCCGGTTGGGTGGGTCCTGACGTTAATGCTAGGGCAGCCACAGGAAATACTGTTTGAACCAATAATAATAAGGCCATGGAGATGGCTACCTTGTGGTGAAATCCAGTAGGACGAAGCAATTTCATTTCTTAAATTTTTAGATTGGGTATTTTCTGAATATGGTCTTTCTTAAATTTTATTTTCAACGGTCCGGTGGCTAGGATGGGTGTATCTAGCAGTAAGGTTTTGTCATTGTTATGTTCTTGGTCCGGCTCTTCGAAAGCCACTACAAAAGTTCGGTGATTGGATAAATCAAAAGATCGCTCAAAGTGGTAAAGAACCGGAGCTAGTGTGTCTTGGCCTTGAATCATACGGATGTCGTGCTTCATGTGAAAAGACAAGTAATACAATCGCTCTTGTTGTTGGGCTTCGTTCTGGATATTATATTTTGTGATATCCATTTGGGTATTACCCGTAAATCCTATTTTTAGATTGTAATATTGTAGTCCGTCTAGTGCTGCTTTACGATCTTGATAAGCCGTAGGGTCAATATCGTTTTTCCGAAATTCATTAGCGATTACATAATCCACTGGCCGATACTGAACATCTAATAATAATGGTCCTATGGCTTTTTGCTTGTGTAATCCATTATCTGCGCTGCGTACGAACTTCACATAATCTACGGGCCTTACTTCTTTTTGACAGCCTTGTAAAAACAGCGCAACCACACTCAACAAGACAAATACTTTATAAGCCTTCATATCTTTCGTTTATGTGGTTAATGATTTCTTCGGTTATATTATTAGCGGAACTGCCGTACATCAGCGATCCATTTCCATTAGCACCGTAGATAAAATCGTAATCATTATCTTTACCATAGTCCGTCACATACTGGTTGATTTGTGTCCATACCTTTTCAGAATAAGATTCGTCTTGCGTTTGATATTGCTCGCTAAACTGAGCATTGAGGTATTGGTAATTCTGTTGTGTATTTTGTAGTTTAGCTAAAACGGCCTGTCCATTTTCTTTATTTGCCGCTGCTTGTTGTAAGGAGCGAATTGTTAATTCCATGGAATCCAACATGGACTTTTGTTGGTTCTTAAGTTTATCGAGTTTAAAGGCCAATTCTTTTTTGCCAGCAAAATTTTCAAAGACTTCGCCTAGGTTTACATACGCCGTTTTCGGCTGATTCATCCAGGTATATCCGCTGACACCTAGACAGATGGCGCAGCATAGTGCAGCGCATAGGATGGTTAGTTTATTCATGATTATGTTATTTTGTTTTGGTTATTGATTTAATTACTCGGTGGAGTTGGACAAAGCACATCTCCTGTCCTTACCCGTAGTTTATACTTTTCGCCTTTATTAGCGCCCGTCACTTCCAGTGTATAATAGGTATTAGAAAATAGATCATCTACCGGATCATTTGCCCCACCACTGACGACAATGTTTTGCCAGTTAACACCGTAAGTGTTTGCTAAAAAGGTTGAATATACTTCTTGTCTTTCCCAGTTGAACAGCTTACATTCTATCTGTTCATTTTCTCCCGTTGTAATAGCGTAGTCTTCGATATACTGAAAATTAATTTCAGAACATTTTAATTGTACATAACTACCGTCTAGTTGTTTTTTTAGTTTCGTATAGGTACGGGTATCGGCAGTAGAAGGAGTACCACCACCTGGAATTACCGGTTGAGGAAATATGAAGCGTATGTTTGGTCGAGGAGTTCCTTGTGTCCCCGTATCAGTAACAATCATTTTAGCAAACATTCCGTTACTTGACGGATTGGGGTTGGGTACGCTATATAATTCGACTTCATTTTGGTACCAAATCAAGTTTCCATTATTTCTCTCTATTCTCAAGACATCTCCGCTTCCAAAAGCAATATTACTACCTAGATCATGGGTATTCCCATTATGTTCCCAATAAGCAGATATCTCGTCGTTATCTACTTTAAAATTGCACGTAACTGGATTGGTATCGAAGTCTTCTAATTTAAAATAAACTGTTTCACTGCTTGTAAAAGCATTTAAAACCCACTGTGCGGCGCCATCCAAATCGCCAATTAGACCATACAAATCAACCTGATTATCCAAAACCACTCCATTAAAATCTATATCCGTGGGTTCGATTAGATCTAGTTCTGTCGTACCGTTATTATTGATAATATTGGCATCGACCACTTGCTGGGCATTGCTCTGGATAACGCAAAACAAAAGCATAGAAAGAAGTAGCGCATAGTTTTTGAAAATAGAAAAACCTTTCATATTGATTATGGAATTTTGGTATTCAAAAATAAAAACGGGTAAATATTTATCACTTAATCTTCAGACAATTGGGTCGTTAGTTCTTTGACTTTGTTAACCAATTTTTCATTGGTCGTTTCCAGTTTGTCGATTCTTTTTTCCTGTTCGATTAGATAAAGGGTCAGTTCTTCTACTTTTTGCAGGAGTTTAACATCCATATCATCTATGTAGACGCCTTGTTCTAGGACTTCACGCTCCGAAGGAATATCCGGTAAATGTTTATTTTTAGAAATGAAAGTTTCGACGCTTTTAAGGGTGGGTAATTCGTAATTATCGGCAAATACAAAGTCTGCCCAGCCAGTAGGAGTGACTTTAACCCGTTTAGTTTTTATGTCACCATTGACATGTAAATCAAAGTCAGAGTCAAAAGTAATATCTGCCATATTTATTCCCACAGCTCCATGCTCGTAATTAATATTCGCTCCGATTTGAGCCCATCCTTGACATGACTGCATCAATTCACAAAGCGGCAGTTCGTTCCCATCTATTACTTCTACACGGGGGTTCCAAAATTGGACTTTAGAATTCGGCTCATTATTACATTGAATAAAATAAGTACGAAATCTAGCACTGTTCCCTCCTGAAACTTGAATAAAATCTTCCTCCTCTCCAGTCAGAATCCTTTCCCCTGTTTCAGGATCGAATAATCCGGACTTATTAATCAATGGTCCATTATAACCTGTCTCATGTAAATACCCCACCATTAGATACCATTTTTCTGGAGAAGGTAAACTCCCCCACCAAAAATAAGGGTTATTCACAGGGTCTCCGTTTAAATTTGTAACAGAATAATTTCCAGAGGCACCTGTATGGTTTTTGGCACCTAAGTAGACTTTTGGGCAACTAGAATCGGCATTCCTTTTAACCCAGAGAGAATATCTATAACTTACGTTGTCTGAAGAAGGTAAATTAACGGTAAACCCTCCATTGTTCGATTGATCAGATCGACTGCTTACCTCCCAAATTATCGTCTCAATAGCAAAAGGATTATCATCAAGAAAGCGTTCATTATAAGTACTTGCAACTGATCCTCCAACTGCGGTAAATGGTGAAACACTACCACTGCTTACCGTCCAATTTTCTACCGGAAGAAGATTACCAGGTTGACTAAAAGCAGAAATCGTAAGACAAAAAGAGAAGAAAAAACAGATTAAGTATTTCATTATTTAAATATTTTAGGTGTTTATTGGAAGAGAATTATTCATTTCTCATCCTTTATAAAAGATAAAAAACAATATAACTGAACTGACACGTTAAAGGCTTATCTGGTGGTAGAGGTACTAGTAAAATTTACTATTTGGATAATAGATTGATGTCAGATATCCTATAAGTAATTTTTTACTACTATGAGTAAAACTAG
>CAZYAC010000048.1:0-4654 GCA_964645475.1 uncultured Saprospiraceae bacterium
ATTAACCACTAAATTACTAATTAAAAGGCTAAGACGTTGTTAAATGTTTATAAAAGACCCGGTAAATCTCTCAAAGTTGCTTTAAAAGTGACTGAATATGCAAGGTTAAGGCAGTGAAAACAAACCCAATAAATATCTTCTAACCTTCTAGGTTTTGCAAATTGACCAAGCTGTAATAAGTACCTTGCTGCTCCATTAGTTCTTGGTGATTACCCCGTTCGGTTATTTGTCCTGCCTCCATGACCAGAATTTCATCAGCTCGCTGGATGGTTGCTAAACGGTGTGCAATTACAATCGCAGTTCGATTCTCCATCAACTTATTCAGTGCATCTTGTACCAATTGTTCCGATTCAGCATCAAGCGCCGAGGTGGCTTCATCAAGAATCAGAATAGCCGGATTTTTTAAAATTGCTCTGGCGATGGTTAGGCGTTGCTTTTGGCCGCCACTTAATTTATTCCCTCGATCGCCAATTACAGAATCGTACCCTTGCTCGGTCGCCATGATAAATTCGTGTGCATTTGCAATTTTAGCCGCTTCGATCACCGCTTCTCGATTCATGGCTTTGGTCCCAAAAAGAATATTATTATAAATGGTATCATGAAATAAGATTGGTTCCTGTGACACAATTCCCAACTGACTTCTCAAATCTTCTACATCCAATGTTCGAATATCTCGATTATCAATTAGAATACGGCCAGCAGTAGGATCATAAAAGCGAGCCAATAAATCAACGAAAGTACTTTTACCGCTTCCAGAAGCACCTACTAGTGCAATTATTTTTCCTTTGGGTATTTCTACTTGAATGTCTTCTAAGACGTTGCCTTCCACTACCGAATAACTAAAACCAACGCCTTCGTAAGAGATAGACGTCTTAAAAATAGTAAATGGTTGGGCGTCTTTAGATTTAATAATGGTGGGTTTAATTTCTAATACTTGATCAATCCGACTAACAGCAGCTAATCCTTTTTGGACATTAAAATAAGCACTAGAAAAAGATTTTGCTGGAGCAATGATATTAAAGAATGCATACAAAAAAGCAAAAAAGGTGGGAGTCGAAAGTTCATTTGCAAAGACCTGCTGTGCACCAAACCATAGCAACGCAGCAACCACCACAATACCTAGAAATTCGGATAAGGGACTTGCTAAATTTTTTCTCCACAACAATCGATTCATCGCATTACGGTAATTATCATTGATCTTCGTAAAATGTTTATTTCTGAATTTTTCGGCAGCAAATCCTTTGATGATTTTTATACCGGACAAAGACTCTTCTACATTGGCAATCATCTCACCCATATTTTCTTGAACAACCGCAGAATCCTTTTTTAATCGCTTTCCAATTCCACCAATGACCAATACCGTAAATATTAACAATCCAAAAACAAATAACATCAGACCAGGACTGAAATAAATCATCACCGCCAGGCTACCTAATATGATTAGTGGATCCCTTACAATTGTGACCATCATACTAAGAATACTAATTTCAACTTCCTGGACATCTACGGTTAGCCGCGACAATAAATCTCCTTTGCGTTCTTCGGAATAATAGCTAAGCGGAAGGTCAAGAAATTTAGCATACAATTGTTGTCGTATATCACTTACGATACCGTTGCGAATGGGTGCCATAAAGGCCGCTGCCAGATAATGAAATAGGTTTTTAAAAAAGAAAATAAAGATGATAAAAAAGCACACATATTTGAGGGTGGCTGGTCTACCCTCCTCGGAGATCATTTGGGCAAAACTGTATTTTACCCATCCTATTAAGTCAGGAATACTCCAGCCAAAGGGAGGAGTCTCGACTACTTCAGGGGCCGTTCCGATCAGGATATGTAAAAAGGGGATAATGGCTGGAATGCTGACCACCGTAAAAAATGCCATTAAAATATTAGACAAAATATTGGCAAATAATAACTTACGGTATGGTACTAAATAACGGGTAAGTTTTTTTAGTTGCCTCATATTATCAGCAAATTATTTTTCGGGCTTTTCCATTTCAAAAGTCTGCAAAAATCCAGTATGAAAATCACCACTCCTAAAATTTTCGTCACGCATCAGTTGTTGATGAAAAGGTACCGTTGTTTTAATTCCTTCCACGATAAACTCGTCGAGCGCACGTGCCATTTTAGTAATACATTCCTCGCGAGTTTGAGCGCGACAAATCAACTTAGCGATCATAGAATCATAATAAGGTGGCACTGAATAACCAGCATAAACATGGGTATCTACCCGTACACCATGACCTTTAGAGCTATGAAAAGAAGTAATCGTTCCCGGGCTCGGTCGGAAATCGTTATAAACATCTTCTGCGTTGATACGACACTCAATGGCGTGCATTTGTGGAATGTAATTTTTTCCAGAGATCGGTTCTCCAGCAGCAATTTTAATTTGTTCTTTGATTAAGTCATGGTCGATAACTTCCTCCGTAACAGTATGTTCTACCTGTATTCGAGTGTTCATTTCCATGAAATAAAAATTACGGTGTTTGTCCACCAAAAATTCTACGGTACCTACGCCTTCGTATTTTATAGCCTCTCCTGCTTTAATGGCCGCTGCACCCATTTTTTTACGCAAAGCGGGCGTCATAAATGGAGAAGGAGATTCTTCCACCAACTTTTGGTGACGTCGCTGGATAGAGCAGTCTCTTTCTGACAAATGACAAACATTACCTTGTTGATCACCTGCAATCTGAATTTCAATATGACGGGGTTCTTCGATAAATTTCTCTACGTAAATCCCATCGTTGGCAAAAGACGCTTTGGCTTCTTGACGAGCCTTTTCCCAAGCTTCCTGAAAACCGTCTTCATCCCATACCACTCGCATTCCTTTTCCACCTCCCCCAGCCGTGGCCTTTAGGATAACTGGAAATCCGGTTTCTTTTGCCGTCTTAATTCCCTGGTCTAAATCTGTTATTAATCCATCAGAACCTGGTACTACGGGAACACCCGCTTTGATCATGGTATCCTTGGCGGTTATTTTATCTCCCATCTTACGAATCTGATCTGGGCTCGGTCCGATAAATTTTATACCGTACTCGGTACATACTTCCGCAAAGTCAGCGTTTTCAGCTAAAAATCCGTAGCCTGGATGGATTGCATCGGCATTGGTGATTTCTGCCGTTGCCATGATTTGTGGAATATTAAGATAAGAAAGTGAAGAAGAAGGAGGTCCAATACAGACTGCTTCGTCCGCAAAACGTACATGCAGACTTTCACGGTCAGCGGTAGAATAAATGGCCACCGTCTTAATCCCCATTTCCCTACAGGTACGAATAATTCGCAACGCAATTTCTCCTCGGTTGGCAATCAATATTTTTTTAAACATGGTCTTTTAATGAGTTGGTGAACAATAAAACTGTATTTAAAATACAGTTACTACCCTTTAGGATCAACTAAGAACAGCACTTGATCATACTGTACTGGAGAAGCATCTTCGATCATCACTTTGACAATCTTTCCGCTTACTTCTGATTCAATCTCATTAAATAATTTCATGGCTTCCACAATACAGACCACGCTACCTACTTCGATCGTATCCCCTGGTTTTACATATTGTGGTTTGTCTGGTGAAGAGGAGCGATAAAATGTACCTACAATGGGTGACCGAATTTCTAGGTAATTTCCT
Source organism: uncultured Saprospiraceae bacterium (assembly GCA_964645475.1). Classification (GTDB taxonomy): domain Bacteria; phylum Bacteroidota; class Bacteroidia; order Chitinophagales; family Saprospiraceae; genus JALZUU01. Next base: position 3,626 of record CAZYAC010000048.1, read on the forward strand.
TCCACGTTTTCGCTTCCATCTTCGGAAGCACCGCCAGCATCTGTGCTCGTATCTACACTGGGAGAAGGAGCAGTCGCAGCCGGTGTCATTGGCATCTGCATTTGAGGCATCGGAGCAGAAACAGGAACGATCTGTTGTGGTGACTGAACGATTTGTGGTATTCGATTTTTTCCGTATTTTTTCGTTCTAATAGACAGCGAAAAATCACCGTCTTTCATCTTAAACTCTGTTAAGTTAGACTTATTAATCAGCTTGATTATATCTTGTATTTCTTTAAAAGTCATAGTTATGATTTGCTTTCAGGGTGAGGTTATTGTTTAACTCGTTCTACGTAACTGGCAGTACGCGTATCAATTTTAATAAGGTCTCCTTCGTTAACAAACAAAGGCACACGAATCTCAGCTCCGGTTTCCATTTTAGCGGGCTTGAGCGTATTTGTTGCGGTATCTCCTTTTACACCAGGCTCGGTGTAGGTTACTTTTAATTGTATGTATTGTGGCATATCGACGGTGAGCGGAATTTCCTTCTCGGCGTGAAAAAGTATTTCAACGCTGGAACCTTCCTTTATCAATAGTGGATTTTCGAGTAATTTCTCCTCGATCCTAGTCTGCTCATACGTTTCATTATTCATAAAATGATATCCCATATCATCGTGATAGAGAAACTGAAATTTTCTGCGTTCTACACGAACAACATCAATCTTATGACTAGAAGGCCAAGTATTGTCTATCACTTTGCCAGAAGTCAGACTTTTAAGTTTAGTACGAACAAAAGCAGGTCCTTTCCCGGGTTTCACATGCTGAAATGATACTACGGAGTAAATATCATTGCTGAATTCAATACACAATCCATTACGGATTTCAGAAGTATTTGCCATTGCTAGGTTTAATTTTGGTAAATAATTGCAAATTTACATTTTTTAGACTAAAATTTACGATTCTAAAGTAATGGCCGAAAAATAAGTTCCGCATTTTGGCAAGGAAATTTTGAGTCAAGACGAGGCGAAAAACCTGCCTGCCGGCAGGCAGG
>CAZYAC010000048.1:4754-19707 GCA_964645475.1 uncultured Saprospiraceae bacterium
CCTGCCTGCCGGCAGGCAGGTATTGACTCAAAAGTACCAGCCATAAATCGGGAAGTTATTGTTTGGACATTACTAATAAGCCCAGGTAAGGTAAGTGGTTCCCCACGTAAAACCTCCACCGAAAGCTGTTAAAAGAATTTTGTCTCCTTTTTTAAATTTATTTTCCCACTCCCAAAGGCACAAGGGTAAAGTACCTGAGGTGGTGTTACCATATTTTTGAATATTAACTACTACTTTTTCCATTGGAAAATTAAGTCCTTCCGCTACAGAGGAAATGATCCGGATATTTGCCTGATGTGGAATTACCCAACGGATGTCTTCTGCTGTAAGATTATTCCTTTTCATCACTGCTTCGGTCGTTGATATCATTCCACGTACCGCTGATTTAAAAACTGGGCGGCCTTCTTGGTAAACATAGTGTTCTTTGGCTGTTACCGTTTCTAGACTTGGTGGTTTTAGAGAACCACCTGCCTTCATATGCAAATGATGTCGTCCAGCCCCATCTCCTCTCAACAAAGCATCCTGTAATCCAAACCCATCGTGATTTGGCTCCAACATAACAGCGCCTCCTCCATCTCCAAAAATGACACAGGTAGTCCGGTCCGTATAATCCAGAATAGAAGACATCACATCCATCCCAATTACAATGACCTTTTTGTAAGTACCGGCCTTAATGAATTGTTCTCCAGTAGTCAATGCAAACAAAAATCCACTACAAGCAGCATTAATATCAAAGCCAAAAGCATTATTGATTCCAACTTTATCACAGATAGTATTGGCCGTATCGGGAAAAATCATATCTCCCGTAATCGTTGCACAGATAACCAGATCTATTTCTTCCGGTTTTGTATTTGTTTTTTCTAATAACCCCTTCACCATCTCATATCCCATATCCGATGCTGCTAAGCCATCTCCCTTGAGAATCCTTCGCTCCTTTATACCCGTTCGACTACTGATCCATTCGTCGTTGGTATCTACCATAGATTCCAACTCTTTATTGGTAAGTATATAATCGGGAACATACCCTTGGACACCCGTAATTGCTGCTAAAATATCTGACATTTCCTCATTTTAATGGTAGACCTATATCTGGGAGAACAAGCCTATTGAATAATATAAACACCTAAAACACCCATATTTCACTTAAAACCTAAAAATATTGCGCTAAGTTGGCTCTGGTTTTAAAGGAGTCGCAAGTTAGAAAAAATAGTGCAGTTATACCCCAAGCGACGTAGAATAAATAACAGTCCTTTTGACTTCTTAAACCTACTAGCATACAATTAATTTGGTCCAAGTCCTCTGAATTAAGCCTTTATACGCTGGCATCATATTTGTATAATTTTAATGTATTCTATTTAGGGAGGGTTCGCTTGATCTTATTCTCCCCTTTTACCACCCATAAAATTACAAACTATGAACCGGTTGATTTTAAAATACGGCCTGCTCTTGTGCTGTCTTCCCATTATTATTGGCGCAACGCTAACTACCAAAGGACTACGCTTTCACACTAATTTAACTGCTGCCAAACAACTAGCTGCTAATGAAGGCAAACTTTACCTAGTGGATTTTACTGCTAAATGGTGTATGCCGTGTCAATGGATGGAAGAGACTACTTTCTCTGACCAGCGGGTTATCAACTATATGAAAGAAAATTATGTCGCAGTAAAGATCGATATAGACGATTTTGACGGATTCGCCTACAAACAACTTTACGAGATTAAGAAACTTCCTTCCATTTTAATTTTTAATTCAAAGGGAGTTCTTTTAGAACAATATACTGGTTCGCACGCCCCCAGTGGGTTATTAAAAATTTTAGAAGAACACAATCAACCTAATAATAGAATAAAACCAGGGCCTACAAATATCGCAATGACTAATCCAGTTAAGGAAGATCCAGCGATCAATCATCGTCCAACTCGACCGGAAATTACGGCTGCTCCTGTGGTAAAAGAAAATAAACCAACACTGGCTCCAACTAATAAGCCAAATAAAACAACCACTAGACCATCGTTAACTCCTACAAGAAAACCTTCTCCTTATTCGGTTCCTGGTCGTACACCAGCAAAACCAGCACCCAGAAAAAAAATTAATCGTCCTTCGATAAAACCAACAATTGCTAACACTCCTACAGTAGCTCCAGAAGTAATGAGTGATGAAGGATTATTTAAGTTTACGGTTAGCCGTCAGGCTAGAGAAGGATTTTCTGTTCAAGTAGGTGTTTTTGCCGATTACGGTAATGTTTTACGAGAAGTAGAAAAACTAGATAATGCCTTTGGTAAAGATATTTTAGTACAGATTAGTAAGTTGGAAACAAAGACCGTTTATAAAGTCCTCGTTGGCCAGTTTAACGATTACACCACCGCAAGTGCCTTCAAAGAAGTTGTTATTGCTACGGGTAGCGAAGGAATGGTTAAAGACTTGGCTACCTTGTAGACCCTTTAGATAAAATTTCCTACTACCAATGTATTCCCATATTGACTAGATCAGTATGGGAATATTTTTTTCTGTGGTATTCAAAAAGTAAATAATCTGTTTTCATTACCTTTGTGAGATGAATAAACTTTTAATAAAAAATACTACGCTTGTACAAGTTAGAGCGCAAAATATATCCATCTTACAAGGAGAAAATTTACGAAATCTACCGATATTAGAAAATGCTTGGATTCGCTGTCAAGGAGACCGAATTTTAGATTTTGGTACCATGGATCACTGCCCACTTGACAGCAGCGTTGTGATTGATGCAAAAGGCCGATTTGTTTTTCCTTCCTGGTGTGATTCTCATACCCATTTGGTCTTTGCGGCTTACCGAGAACAGGAATTTGTACAACGAATTTCTGGAATGACTTACGCTGAGATAGCAGCTAAAGGTGGCGGTATTTTGAATTCTGCTCGTCGCTTACGCGCCATGTCTGAAGAGGATTTATTTCAAGCGGCTCATCAACGTTTACAGCAACTCATTAAAAGCGGCACAGGCGCCATTGAAATCAAGAGTGGTTATGGATTAAGCGCAGATGGTGAATTAAAAATGCTGCGGGTTATCAAAAGATTAAAAGCGGTCAGTCCCATTCCTATCAAAGCCAGTTTTCTAGGTGCACATGCGCTACCCCTCGCTTTTAAAGAAAATCGGGAAGGTTATATGAATTTGCTAATTGACGAACTTTTACCCGTCATTGCAGAGGAGCAATTAGCAGATTATGTGGATATTTTTTGTGAAAAAGGGTTTTATTCTGTTGCGGAAGCAGAACAAATGATGACAGCTGGCAATAAATACGGGTTACGAGCAAAAATTCATACCAACCAATTTAATTCGATGGGAGGCATTCAAGCGGCCATTGCCCATAACGCGCTCTCCGTTGACCATCTAGAAGTTGTTAATGAAGCAGAAATTTTAGCCTTAGCTAAATCTAAGGTGATCCCTACGCTGCTTCCTTCCGCACCTTTCTTTTTACAGGATCATTATCCTCCCGCCAGACAACTGCTAGATGCCGGTCTGCCCGTCGCACTTGCCAGTGACTTTAACCCAGGAACCAGTCCATCTGGAAAAATGGCGTTCGTAGTGGCTTTAGCTTGTATAAAGATGAAAATGTTGCCCAGTGAAGCTATTAACGCCGCCACACTCAATGGAGCCGCGGCTATGGAACTTGAAAATGACTATGGCAGCATTACCAGAGGAAAAAAAGCCAATCTTTTCATTACTCGGCCTATGCCTTCCATTGCTTACCTGCCCTATGGATTTACGGAAGAAATCGTGGAAAAAGTGGTTCTAAATGGTAAATTATTGAGCAAAGGACTGGTATAAAGCCCTCATTTAATGAAAAATGGTAAAATTCAGGTAATTTTGCGTACTAAACTGCATGGTTTTTGCGTCTTTGTTACGTGTATTCCTGGAACTGAACAAATACTCCTTTCCTACTATATTTGACTCTAATTCTTAATGAAATTATTAGGTCATTCTAATTCTACCAAGAAAACACCAGCAACCAACGTTAATTTATGGTATTGAAATGTAATATTTCAATGCTCCTTAGAAATGAAATGGGTTTATAATAAATTTACATTTTTGGAATTGACTTTTTTGCCGCTGACTTCGTTAAAAAGCCTCGTGATAGCTCAGCTATCCCTACGTTTTTTGCCTCGCCAGCAACAAAAAATTCTAATCCCAAACTCATAACTTATTAAAATCCCATTCCTTAGTGTATTTTTGCACCCGCATTAAACTTATATAGGTATTCGATTTATTTACTGAAAATAGATACCTCCATCAAATTACAACGAATATGACTCAACGTGTAATCACCTTATTTGTATGTTTATGTTTTGCTTTCATTGCAAATGGACAAACCCCGGAGAGACCGCGGGTCGATGGTCCCATTAGTCATACCCCCGGAACGCTCAGTAGCAGCACTGCCTGTGCACCTGGACAAGCTCCATTTGCGGGAACTTTTACTCAATCATTAGGACTAGGATCACAATCCATGGACATCATGTATCTATGTTTCGGAGATACCATATTTTTTGACCATGCAGGAGATTTTAATCTAGGAGGTGATCCTAATATTACAACCCCTCCTGGAATTGTTTATGGTCTATATAGTTGTCAGCCCACAGTAACTGGTCCAGACTTAAATACTTTAAAGTTAACGGATGGTTGTTTATTTGATTCTCCAACGCTTGGTGACTCAACTATTTTTGTTGCACCTTCAGGTGATTTTACATCTGGAGGTGATGGTTTTATTCCTAATCAAGGAGGATTCCAAAACTTTTTTAATGCTGGTAATCCAATAGAAATGTTTTTTGCGCCCGTAACTGTAGATGACTTTATCCCAGGTTCTCCCGGTTGGGAAAATGATGGTATCGGCGGTCTATCAGGTCCTTGTATTCATGCCAATGTCGATGAAACCTTTTCTATCGTTTTTCTAAATGAAATACAACTCCTCGGATTGAATAACAACGCCGGAGGAAATGGTTGTACAGGAACAGCTACGGTAATTGGTGGATTACCTGAAATTACCACCACCAATTATGTCATTGATATTTTCTTGACAAGTGACCCTACTGTAAGAGGGCATTCTGCTAATCGAACCAACACTACTCATAATGAGCTATTTACCTTCGATGTACCTGCACCGGGAGATTATACGATTGAGGTAACAGATCCAAATGGATGTACGAGCAGCTTCCCCGTTACGATGGGTAGTTGCCAACCAGTAACCTTAGAAATGGGTGACTCAACTGCTGCTCCTGGTTCTTTGTTTTGTATGCCAATTACAGTTCTGGATTATGACAATATTACCAGTCTACAGCTGACCATCAGCTGGGATAATACGGTAATGACTTTTAACAGCATTGTAGGTGGAAACATTCCTGATGCTGAGATCAGTGTCGGTCCTGCTCCAAGCATGATTACAGATTCTATTAGAGTTAATGCCTTTGATTTTTTATTTACACCCAGAACAATTGCTGATGGAGAAGTCGCTTTTGAAGTTTGCTTCGATATTATCGGACCGTTGGGCTCTTCTTCCTTCATAAGAATTGAAGACAATGATCAGGTAGAAATTACAGGTGATATCTCGGTTCCAAATAACCGAGTTGGATATATATTTAATGATGGATCGGTGCTTATCACAGATGGTACACTCATGATAGATGTGACCACCGTTTGTTCTTCACCTACGGCTCCTGTCGAAGGAGGGTTTAATTTTACCGTAATTGGAGGAATGGCGCCTTATGATTATACCTACGAACAAGTAGGAATGCCGACCAACAACGGCTCAGGAACGTTATTAGCCGAAGGAGATTTAGCCTCGATTACCATGCTTCCTCCAGGTGATTATACGATCAATGTTACGGATGATGCAGGTCTCACTACCATGACTACTGTTACCGTTCAACAGACCGCTACCAATTTTGGAGGACAGCTAGATGAAATGAATCCAACTTGTGCGACAGATATGAACGGAAGTGTTACCCTGAACATTGCGGGCGGCATTCCACCCTATACCGTGATTTGGAGTAACGGGGTTACAAATATGAATGTCCCTGCTTCAGATATGATTGATAATTTACCAGTAGGGAATTATTCTGCTACGATCATTGATGCGAATGGTTGTCAGGCAGGGCCCTTTACTACTTCCTTAATTGTAAGTGCTGTTTCCGTAGATTCTCTATCGCTCCAGCACGTCACCTGTATTGGTGGAGGTATGGATGGTAGCATTACCGTTGGCGGTGCAGGAGGTATAGGACCTTATACCTTTTTGTGGAATGATTTAGCTGGGAGTACCACCGCAAGTATCAGTGGTTTGTCACCAGGTAATTATTGTGTCACCATTAATGATGTCAATATGTGTCCAGATGTTAGATGTTTTGACATTCTAGCACCCAGTGAACCAATGATCGATGGTTTTGATGTAACTCAGGTAGAATGTCCAAATGATATGACAGGAGCATTGACCGTCAACGTAACACCTGGAAATGCAGCCATTGCCAATTTTGCCTGGAATACAGGTGATAGCGGTCCGACTATTAGCAATCTTGGACCAGGAGAATATAAAGTAACCGTAACGGCCGTGGACGGCTGTGTAGATTCGAGTGTTGTAAACCTTACCACTCCGGCTGAAATTGCTCTGATGGAAGTAGCTACACCTCCTACCTGTCCGGGTGATTCGGATGGACAGATTCAGTTGATGATTTCTGGAGCTACTACGCCTTACTCAATTACTTGGGATGATGGAAGTAGTGTAAATCCACGTTTTGCGCTACCATGTGATTCCACTTATTTTGTCACCATTACGGGTGCCAATGGCTGTGATACGATTGAACGGGCTATCTTCTTGGATTGCCCTCCTCCAATAGGTGTGGTCTTCTCGGAAGAAATGGGCGTCGATTGTTTTAACGGCGATTGTAATGGAGAAGCCCTCGCCACCGCCTTTGGTGGTACCGGCACCGGTATGCCACCAGTTTACAACTACACATGGCAGAGTGGTGAAGGTGCGCCGAATGCGGTAGATAGTAGGGCTACACAACTTTGTCGAGGCTGGAATACTATTGAAATAAATGATAATGCCTGTTCTATTATTGATTCTGTATTCATTGATTCTCCCAGTGAAATTACTTTGCCACTTGCAAATATTGATATAGAAAACGCTAGTTGTCAGGGTGACAGCGATGGAATGATTACCATAGCCGCTTCTGGTGGTACACCAGGCTATACGTATCTTTGGGGCGATGGGACTACAGGTCCAATCATTAGTGGATTGCCTGCAGGTCAATATGATGTTACCATTACGGATGCAAATTTCTGTGAAGAACCTAAAAACATTACTGTTAGTGAACCTGACCTATTTGAAATTTTAGTAGATACTGCACAATTACAACAGGTCTTATGTCCAGGCGATAGCACCGGTATAATCGTCGTATTCCCAACAGGAGGAAACGCAGGTATTATTGATTACCAATGGACAGACAATGTTTCTACTAGTTCAGTAGGAGTCAATCTAAAAGCAGGAACATATTCGATTACAGCCACAGATCCTAAAGGATGTACGGACAATATTTTGGTCACCCTTGATGAACCTGATCCAATTGTATTTGACATTGGGGATATTGTGGAGCCACAGTGTTTTGGATTTCAAACAGTGGTAACGATTGATACTGCTTTTGGCGGAAACGGTCCGCTTTACGAATTTTCGGTCAATAACGGACCGAAGCGGCCCATTCAGGCAGCTATACCCGTCTTGGGTGGACAGTCAGCACTGATTACGGTATTTGACCGATCGGGTTGTCGAGCAGAAGAAGATATTATCATTAACCAGCCAGCGCAAATTGTGGTGGATCTAGGGGATGATATAGAAATCCAGTTAGGTGAAAGTGCAGAGCTTGATCCTTTTATTGGTTCTATTCTGCCGATAGATTCAATTGTCTGGCAACCACTGGTAGATTTGGTTTGTGTGGATAGTGCCTTCTGTTTAGACGTTATTGTTGCGCCACTTGAATCACAAGTCTATGCATTAACTGTATTTGATGAAAACGGTTGTAGTGCTTCGGATGATATTTTGGTAGAAATCGATAAAAATCGGAATGTATTTATTCCTAATGCCTTTTCTCCCAATGGAGATGGCAACAACGATTTCTTTAAACCGTTTATTGGACCTGGGGTAGAAAATGTGAATTTTATGCGCGTATTTGATCGTTGGGGCGAGGTGCTTTTTTCTACTGATAATTTGACTAAGTTTTTGCCTGATCCATTAGATCAATCTGGATGGGACGGTACGTTAAATGGAAAACGAATGAACCCTGGCGTGTATGTCTATATTATGGAGGTGCAATTTGTGGATGGACAAGTATTGTTATATCGTGGAGATGTGACACTGTTGTATTAAAGCTATTGGCTACTCACCCTCTTCTATCGCGATTACCTGATAGATTACCTTTTTCGACAAATACAAAATCCCCTGATCATTGAATGATCAGGGGATTTTTTTATTGCGCAAAACGAAAGGCAGGCGTTAGCCCAAAAACACTATAATTTCGTTACCCATTATTCTACCGATTGAATGCGTCTTTCCGAAAAAATAAATAAACCAATGAAGGTTATTAACCCATTGATAATTAATAGTTCAAAACCAAATTTATATCCAAAAAATAATTGTTCAGAATATAAATTTATAAAAAAAGTAATTATCGGAGAGGCGATACAAATAGCTGGAGTCAGTCGATCTGTCACATCTCGATCTATGAAAAAACCAAATAAATAGAGTCCTAATAACGGACCATACGTATACCCAGCAACCGTGAATATTTGTTTGATGACCGCCTGATCATTTACTAAATAAAAAATCAGGATGACAAAAAACAACAATACTGAAAAACCAATATGGACTAAAAAACGTTTACGTTGTTGTTCTTTTTTTACAGATTCCTCGACCGCATCTTCTGTATCAAATCCTAAAATGTCAATACAAAAAGAAGTGGTCAAAGCGGTCAAAGCAGAGTCAGCACTGGAATACGCCGCAGCAATTAAACCTAAGATAAAAACCACGCCCACTGCTGGTCCCAAGCCACTTCTTAGCGCAATCGTTGGGTATAATAAATCGGTATCCATCTTAACCACTCCATCCACAATTTTGGTAGGTATTTCAATCCCGACCTCAAAAGTATAGATATATAATAATGCTCCTAGGGTAAGGAAAAGAAGATTTGCAAAAACCAACACGATAGAAAACCAAAACATATTTTTTTGTGCATCACCGATATTTCTACAACTAAGATTCTTCTGCATCATATCCTGATCGAGGCCGGTCATTACGATGGCGATCGAAGCCCCACCAAGTAATTGCTTAAAGAAATTATTTTTGTCAGACCAGCCTTCTTCAAAAAAGAAAATCTGAGAATAAGAAGAATTTCGGACGCTCTCAACAAGTTCAGGAAAAGAAAAATGGAGTCGGTTAGCAATGACTATCACCGTGAGAATAACGGCAGCCAACATACAAAAGGTCTGTAACGTATCCGTCCAAACGATGGTCTTAATTCCTCCTCTGAAAGTATAAACCCAGATCAATAAAATAGTGAGTAAGACCGTGATCCAAAACGGAATACCATAAATATCCATCACAAATTCCTGTAGTACAATCGCTACTAAATAAAGTCTAAACGAAGCACCTACTACACGAGACAGCAAGAAAAAAGAGGCACCAGTTTTATACGAAGCGCGACCAAATCTCTGTTCTAAATAAGTATAAATGGAGGTAAGGTTCAACCGATAATACATGGGCATCAACACAGTCGCTATTACCGTATACCCAATCAGATAGCCCAATACCATTTGCATATAGGAAAACTGGCTATCAATGACCCATCCCGGAATAGAAATGAAGGTAACACCAGACAAGGACGCTCCTATCATACCGAAAGCTACCAAGTACCAAGGTGACTGACGACCTGCAATAAAAAAATCTTGATTATCAGCTGATTTCCCTGTAAAAAAGGAAATTCCTAAAAGCAATAAAAAATAACCGACGACGATGACCAGAATAAGGCCTGCGCTGAGTTGTTCCATAGTTGTTTTATAAATTTAAATGGAATCCAATAAGGAATACCAGAACACGAAGATAGCTAAAAGACTTTATTATAGATTGAGTAAATGACAAATTCCCGGTTATTGACCTGTTAGTCGATTGGCTAATTAGCTTTCTTCTAACGCAATTTTACTTTTAAAAAATGATATACACGCTTAAATTATTCTTGCAACTTAGGTCCAAAACAAAGATCACCAGCATCACCCAACCCTGGTACAATGTAGGATTTAGCCGTCAATTCTTCGTCTTTGGCACCCATCCAGATATTAGCTTGAGGGTAAAGTCTACGAATATAGTTATAGCCATTGGAAGAAGCAATGGCAGTGCAAATATGGAGGGCAGTAGGAGTTCCATAATCCTTCAGAGAACGGATGGCTACATCCATGGAAGCCCCGGTAGCCAGCATCGGATCAACAACAATAAGGGTGGCATCGTTAAGGTCAGGACAGGTGACATATTGAAGGTTTATATCGAAGGTTCCGTCTTTATGGTGTCTTCGATAAGCAGAAATAAAAGAACTTCCAGCCTGATCTAAGGTATTAATAAAACCTTGATAAAAAGGCAGTGCTGCTCTTAAAATGCAGGCTACTACTACTTTAGAGGTAGGCAACATACAACTGGCAATCCCCATAGGAGTTTCTACGTCCTTTTGTTCATAGGCTAGTGTTTTGCTAATTTCATAGGCCATGACCTCTCCAACTCGTTCCATATTCCTCCGAAAACGCATTCGGTCTTGCTGAATAGTGACGTCGCGAAGTTCGGCGATAAATTGATTAACAATGGATTGGTGGTCTGCAAAATTGTAAGTCATAGAATGTTTGCTTTTATTTGGGTATAAAACTAAAATTTTTTTATTACTTTTAAACCTTTAGACTTTATTCTAAAATAATTAGTATACTTCCAAATGATCCCTGCCTGTTCAGCAGACAGGTTTTTGTCCATCTTTTTAGCTTTTTTTCACCCATTCCGAAAGTTTTCGGGATGCGTTCAAAAAAGAGCTTTAATATGATCAAAAATATCTATTTGGTTTTTTTACAAAAAATTTCAGTATAAAGTCTTTTGAACTCAGACTTCTTTCCCTATGTCAAAAAAGAACCACCATTCCGACTCTAATCAAAACCAGCAAACTGGTGAAATTTCTATCATCCGTGATATTCTGATGGGACATCAGATATCGGAGTATGAAGAAAGATTTAATCAATTGGACCAGCGGCTCAACCAGCTAGAAGAGATTTTCCACCAACGAATTGATCACTTAAACGAGACTATTACAGAACGACAAGAACAATCAAATAGAGATTTTTCTGACCGAATGGACCGACTTGAAAATTTGATCGCCTCCAGCATCGACCATCTGAATTCTAAGATTGAAAAAGTTACCAATGACGACAAGAAAAAGCTTGGCAAGATGATGGCCGAATTGAGTCAGAAACTCATCGGTGAATAATTAAAAGTAGTCTCGTCCTCCGTACAAAGTGTACGCAGCCTAAACATTCTTTAATCATAAAATATATGAATCGCTCTTCCTCTTCCCCAACGCCTGAAGAAGAAGCACAACTGCTTAAGCAGTTGCGGCAGATCTTGTTGTCAGAAGATCGGGAAGCGCTCGCCGCTATTCGAGAAATGCTGGAAGACGAAGCCCAATTATCGGAAAAAATATCTCCGATCATTCGGCAGCATTTTGCTTTTTTAAAAGAAAATTTTCGCGAAGAGTACGGTGTTATTATTGAAGAGATCGTTACCAAAAAACTTTCCGAGTCGCAAGACGAGATCGTTAATATGATTTTCCCAAAGCTTAATACGATCATTAAAAAATTTATTACGGCACAGTTTCAAATGCTCAAAGAAGGAATTGATACCCAAATAAAAACGGTACAAAATCGCTTTTCTCCCAAAAATATATTTAGTCGCTTTTTTGGGCCTTCCGAAAGTGATATAGTCCTAAGTCAACTAGACAACCCTGAAGTTCACGAAATCTACTTGGTACAGCGAGAATCCGGGCTATTACTGGGCAGTTATGCACGGGAAAAAAACACTGATCAGGATGTTATTGCAGGCATGTTGACTGCCATTAAGTCTTTTGCCGAGGATGCTTTCAACAGAGGAAAGGAAGATTTGGAAATGATCCAATACGAAAATTATAAAATTTTCCTACAGAATCTACCTTCCTATTACTTCGCAGTCGCCATGACAGGGTCAATATCCACATCAGAAAAAGAAAGTTTATCTAATAAATTAATTACTTTTGCGCAAGACAACGTACCATTCGATACGACAATTGTCAACTCAACCCTAACAGATCAAATATCTGCTGCATTAAGCAAAGATTTCGATCACTTCAGTATCCAACAATAACAGAACACTCATGTTAAGCAAAAAAGTAATTTTGACGGGTAGCTTTGGGGTAGGTAAAACCTCATTATTCGAAAGATTTATTAATAATAAATTCGAAGATAAATATCTCACTACAATTGGGGTTAAGGTGGGAAAAAAATTAGTCAATACAGCGAAGGGAGACTTGTCGATGATGATTTGGGATATCGCCGGAGAAGTAGCACAAAACAAAGTTCCTACTTCTTATTTTTTGGGTACTAGTGGAATCGTTTATGTTTTCGATGTAACTCGTCCCTCGACCTACGGAAATATAGCCCAAGACATTGAATATCTTAAAAGTGTCAATAAACTAACCACCATAAAAATTGTTGGTAATAAAAAAGATTTGGTTTCCGAAGATGATCTCAAAACGCTTCGTGAAAAAATAACCCTACCTGTAGATCTGTTTACCAGTGCCAAAACTGGTGAAAATGTAGAAAAACTTTTCCATGATTTTGCCATAGAAATGGTCGGCTAAATACCCTTAGTTTCATAAAAATGTCTTTTCGCTCCTCTTTTTGTTTTTTATCCGTATATTTAAAGACTATAGCCTTGTGTTTTTTTGTTTATTTTAAGAAATTCCTTAGCAAACATAAACTGGTTTTATGAGGCTATTCTGAATATAGATACAATGCCATAATATTTAATTAATAAACTGAGCGGTCTTTTATGAAAAAATATATCCTTTATACGCTCTTCCTGATATTTTTCACGACTGGTGCGAATGCACAAGGTACTTTTCAACCCAAACGGATTGACAATACACCTGTCGGAATCATATATGACAAGGAATTCACCTTTGATATTCGCTTACATACACAAGGCTTTGCTTTGGGTGTAAATATCGGTCGTATTAAAACCTACTATCGAACGCGGTTTTACCAATTTGAAATAGGAGAATTAAAACATACCAAAGAAAATCGGCAGAGTTTTGATTACCAATCGGGCCTCAATGGGCGTTCTTCTCGTTCCTTTATTTTTGGAAAAAGAAATAGTTTATTTGCACTTAGAGCAGCCATTGGAGAAAAAAAATACCTGACCGAAAAAGCAAAAGATCGCGGACTTTCTGCCGGGTATACTTATTCTTTTGGCCCTACTCTAGGTATTCTAAAACCTTATTATTTAGAATTTTTTCGGTCAGAAGATGGCAGAGATTTTATCAGTACCGAAAAGTATTCGGATGAAAATGCCAGCTTTTTCCTTGACGAACGAAATATTTTTGGCTCCGCAGGATTTTCCCGTGGTTTAAATGAAATTTCTTTAGTTCCTGGATTTCATGCCAAAGCAGGCGTACATCTAGACTGGGGGGCCTTCGACGAATTCGTAAAAGCAATCGAAGCAGGTTTCATGCTAGATGTTTTCGTAAAAAAGATACCTATTTTGATAGAAAATAGTGATATTGTTAATGCCGAAAACCGTCCTTTTTTCCTAAATCTTTATTTAAATATTCAACTAGGCAAACGTTGGTAATTCCAACTACTAGTTTATAAAATAGTATTATCAACATGCTGGATTTACCCATCATTGACAAATCAGAAAAAGATCCTGTACGTCGTAAACCAAATTGGCTGCGGGTCAAACTGCCCATCGGTGAATCTTATAAAAAAGTAAGAAACTTAGTTGATCAATATCAATTACATACCATCTGCCAGAGCGGTAATTGTCCCAATATGGGGGAATGCTGGGGTGCTGGAACAGCTACTTTTATGATCTTAGGAAATACCTGTACGCGCTCTTGTTCCTTCTGCGCTGTAAAAACGGGACGTCCGGGAGAATACGATGAGGATGAACCGCGTAGAGTTGCGGAAGCTATTAAATTGATGGAAGTAAAGCATGCCGTTATTACTTCTGTGAACCGTGATGAACGAAAAGATCGAGGTGCCGAAATTTGGTACCAGACCGTCGTCCAAACTAAGGAGGCTAGTCCCTCCACTACCATCGAGACGTTGATTCCGGACGTTCGTGCTACTTGGGACGCCCTAGAAAGAATGATCAGCGGTGGTCAAGAAGTGGTCTCACACAATATGGAAACCGTCAAAAGTCTCTACCGTAAAGTACGACCCCAAGCAAAATATGACCGTAGTCTGGAACAGATTCAGCGAACCAAGGATTATGGTAAGCGAACCAAATCTGGAATCATGGTGGGACTAGGAGAAAAGAAAGAAGAAGTTTTTGAGGTGATGGATGATCTGGTCGCTCACGGTTGCGATGTTCTAACCATTGGACAATATTTACAACCTACAAAAATGCATCTTGACGTTGTGGAATATATTCATCCCGATGTCTTTGCCATGTATAAAGAGGTTGGCTTAGAAAAAGGTTTGCAATATGTAGAGAGTGGTCCATTGGTAAGATCTTCTTATCATTCAGAGCGACATTTATGATCTTATTTTTCTAAGAATTGACTTCTTGATTAAACTTAGAAACATAAGACATCCCATAAAATCTATAGTTTGTCAATCTAATAGAGCTATTAGCCTTAAGCTGTAAGCAATAAGCCCTCTCCA
>CAZYAC010000049.1:0-16751 GCA_964645475.1 uncultured Saprospiraceae bacterium
TAGTATGTTTATTTCTCCTACGATCAAATGCCTCCGATTGTAGGAGAATTTTTTTGCCCCAAATTAATTAATCTACTTCCCCTAATATTTCGAAAGATCGAACGGTCTGTTCCCCTGATTCATCTATTAAGGTCAAAGTATGCTTGCCTGGTGGCGGATTTAATGCCAGTTCGTGAAAATCCTGTGTACTGCCTAGATAGGTTTGATTGAGATGCCAGAATATCTTTTTATCCGATGCTCGATGAGTAGCACGAAAGATAGTTTTACTGAGTTGTCCATCTAGGTCTACTGGTACAATGATCTTTGCACCTGCTGGCGGATAAATCAGTTGAATTTGAGTAGATGCGGGATTATTAATGGCCCGACAATCCGGATGCATGGGTGGTAAAGGGCGATATGCTGGATGATGATTACGGTAATAAAATTCCTCAACAGGAGGTAGTACAAACCAAGTAGCGGGATGCATTTCACGAGGCGTTTGGCAATCACTGTTTACGCGGTATTCTTGACTAGGATCAAGGTGTATGCGTTGGTGAAAACGACATTGGGCCAATCGTTCTCGTCCTGGTCCCAGCCACGTTGTATCTACCGGACAATCTCGCAAAGCTCGGAGTCCTGATTGCTGACACAAGGCTATTTCCCGCATTTCGTCCAATGGGGGCGTAAACCAGGTAGGGCTTTTCAGCAAAGCAAAAATATCGAACAGGACTGGCCCAGCCGCTTTCACACCTATCAATCCTGGACGACCTTCACCGTCTGCATTTCCCGCCCAGACGCCAACGACATAACGGGGTGTTACACCAACAGCCCAGGCATCACGGAACCCAAAACTGGTACCTGTTTTCCAAGCAATCTTTTTACCCGATCCAAATCGCTCCCAATCTCCTTCCGAGTTGGGTCGTTCTACAGTTCTCATGGCTTCCAACGTGTGCCAGCAAGCAGCGGCTGAAAGTACGGATGCTTCCTTTTGTAAGCCAACTGTTTTTTTTCTTTCTGCTGGCGAATGAATTAAAGTAGCTTGGTTAAAGTCTTCTAAATGATAACGGCCATCGTTGGGCTGAAAATGATTGAGCGTTCTGGCCATTCCTGCATAAGCATTGGAAATTTCCCAGAGAGAAGATTCAGCGCCACCTAAAATTAGGGTCAATCCGTAGTGAGAAGGAGATTGATTTATCGAATGTAAATTCAATTCCTGTAAACCAAAATGAAATTTTTCTAATCCATAATCTTGGAGGAGTCTCACCATAGGTACATTAAGTGATCTGGCCAAAGCTCTTTTGGCTGACACCATCCCGTCATAAGATTGGTGATAATTTTCGGGCCGATAGCCATTCAAATATAGTGGCACATCTGACAATAGGGTAGAGGGGGCAATCTGCCCTCCATCGAGCGCAAAGGCATATAGAAAAGGTTTAAGGATACTCCCCGTACTTCGTGATGCCGGAATAATATTTACAGCGGACTGGTGATCCTTACCGTCCCCATTTACATTACCAGTATATACGAGTACTTCATTTTTTTCAACGTCTAAGACTAAGGCCGCTAAATTATGAATACCATTACCCGACAAATTTTGTTGATGCCTTTTTAATAAATCATTCACTTGTTTTTGTAGTGCACGATTAATGGTGGTTCTTGCTTGGCCATCCTGACCGTTATATTTATGAATAGTTTGTTGCCGCATTTCTTCTAAGAGATGGGGAGATAAATTAGGTAGCGGAAGCGGCTTTTCGGGTAATTTTTCTAATAAAGAAAGCTCGAGCGTGTGATCATCAATTTTACCATCGGTAACCAGTCGTTTTAGTAAGCGATTGCGTTTGGCGCGTAGTGCATTGCGATTACGACCAGGATGAATCAGTCCTGGACTATTGGGTAAAACGGCTAAAGTGGCAGCTTCTGCCCATGATAACTGGTCGGGCTGCTTACCATAGTACCGCCAGCTGGCGGCATTCAATCCTACGACATTGCCTCCGAAAGGTGCGTTGGCTGCATATAGCGATAAGATTTCTGATTTAGAATAAGTCAATTCCATTCGAGTAGCTTGAATGGCTTCGATGATTTTTTGAATAACGGAACGACTCTTTTTATTTCGAGACATCCGAATAGTCTGCATAGTGAGGGTACTACCACCACTTACTATTTTTTTATTTTTAAAATTTTGTTGAATGGCGCGACCAATTCCTACCGGATCTATGCCCGGATGTTGATAAAATCTTCGGTCTTCAAAAGTGATTAGCGTAGTCGCAAATCGTTTGGGTACCTTATCCGTTTTTGGAAACCGCCACTGTCCGTCAGCCGCAATTCGAGCACCGAGCAAATTGCCATTCCGGTCTTCTAAAACCATCGATAGTGGCGTATGAAATAGCTGACTTGGTAAACAAAAAAGATAGGCTATTAATAGCAATAGAGTTAAAATGAAAGTT
This sequence comes from uncultured Saprospiraceae bacterium, assembly GCA_964645475.1. Classification (GTDB taxonomy): domain Bacteria; phylum Bacteroidota; class Bacteroidia; order Chitinophagales; family Saprospiraceae; genus JALZUU01. The sequence goes on from CAZYAC010000049.1 coordinate 2,424, forward strand.
TTCTTTCGGTGAGTTTTAAAAAAGAAATGAAATGATTTTTTTAATAACTTTATCATAAAATGGAAAACAATTCAATTAGTATCTTTTAACGAAGGTAGAGAAAAAAGATTGCCATTGATAGTTATTGGGGTATTAAGGTTTAACCAAAATATTTTCCATCGCTTCAATTAATTGAATCCCTTCTTCTGAAAAGGCACCTAGGGTACGAGCGTCTTGTTTAGCCTGTACTAGAAAAATAAAATTGTCGGCCAGAATCTCGTCAGGATGAATGATATAGTCGGTGTTTTTTTGAATTTGTTCGTAAAACCCTTCGACAGTTTCTAGATTAAGGCGACTGCTACCATCATTTTGAGATACGACTTTTATCGTTCGACTATATGGTGGTTGAATGGGATAAAGATTGAATTGCAAATAATCAAAAAACAGTGATTTGTCCATTTCGTATCCCAAACTATTGGCTGCGAGAATAGGAACAGCAAATAAAGGCTTTCCTGCTTCTTTTAATTCAATGGCATAATTTATATCAATACCATCTGGATTTAATAATAACCGCTTTCTTAAAGATGGATCCATTGATAAACCTTCTGGTATGTCCAATTTTTTAAACCCAATTAATTCGTACAAGGCGCGACGCCGTTCAGGATGATATCGAGAATAAATATGGAAAATTTCGTGCAACATCGTTTCATAAAATGACGCCCGTTGCTTTTCTTTTAAGACTTTCTGTGGAATCAGAATGGTCTGTTCCCGCGTATAAAATGCACCAGGACCATAATGATTTCCTTTTAATTTTATCAATTGGAGATGCTTTGGAAAAATATCCGGATGCAATTTTTGTACCTGCGGATAAATCTCCCCAAAAACCGATTGACAAAATTTTGCTTCCTCCTCCGTGAAATCCAATACCTCCGTTTTTAAAAAATCTTGATACTCTTGTAACAACTCATCTCTATCCAGCGAATCGTGGTAAGGCCGCTTCATTTGGATCAACATATCTGTAATTCCCACTTTTTCAAAAAAACCTTCTTGCTTATCTTGTATAATTACTAGGGATGCTGCCGTACTGTCCAATAGCCTCATCGGTACCACACCCTCTGAAAAATCCATGCGTTCCTTATCCGGTGCAGATTTACAACCAAAGAAGAGAATTAATAATAGAAAGTAATTTGGCTTCATACTTTACGGTGGATTAGTTAATTGGTTAATCGGTGGATTAGTGAATCAGTTAATCGGTTAATCTATGCTGAAAATTAATAAATCTGAAACTATGATACTCATTAAAAAACGATTGTTTGCGGAATACTTTTGCAATAAAAGATTTACACGTTAAAGAACCTCTGCGCCTTTGCGCTTCTGCGAGAAACAATATTAGAAGAGATCCCTCATTTGATGAATTAGTCCACCCCAAAAGTAGTCTAGTCCAAATTTTCAACTCATCAAAAGACAAAATCATCAACAGGTTAAAGAATCACGTTCGCTCTGCGTTCTCTGCGCCTCCCGAATCAAGTCCGGGACGATGTCCTGCGAGCAATAGATTTTTAGGAGTAAACTCTTTATTGATAAATAACCAATCCGCACATCTGCACATCAAAAAATCCGCACATTAAATCACACCTCCTTCATCGACAACTGCACCCGCTTCCGTTCCAAGTCTATCCCCATCACCCGAGCCTCGACCTCTTGTCCTAGTTTCACGACATCCGCTGGATTTTTAACAAAATGATTAGCGAGTTGAGAGATATGTACTAGGCCACTTTCTTTGATACCGATATCTACAAATGCACCGAAGTTGGTAATATTATTGACCACACCTGTCACGACCATACCTTCTTTGAGATCCTCAATCGTTTGAATGGCTTTAGAAAATTTAATAGCCTTGGCAGCACCTCTTGGATCAAGGCCTGGTTTTTCCAGTTCGGTCATGATATCTTTTAAGGTAGGTAATCCCACTTGATCGGAAATATACCTTTTCAATTCAATCTGTTGGCGTAGTTGTCGATCGTTTAACAAACCAGTAACGTCTGTTTTTAAATCCTTGGCCATTTTTTCCACTAAGGGGTATCGCTCTGGGTGAACCGCTGTATTGTCGAGTGGGTGTTTACTATTTCGAATACGTAAAAAACCAGCCGCTTGTTCATAAGCCTTATCGCCCATCCGTGCTACTTTTAATAATTGTTTTCGTTGTTGGAACTCTCCGTGTTCAGCGCGATAATCCACGATGTTTTGCGCTAGGGTAGGGCCAAGACCAGAAACGTAGGTTAGTAGATGTTTACTTGCGGTATTTAGATTAATGCCAACGGAGTTTACGCAACTTTCTACCGTTCGATCCAAGCTTTCTTTCAACCTATTTTGTTGTACATCATGCTGATATTGACCGACACCGATAGATTTAGGATCTATCTTGACGAGTTCCGCTAAAGGATCCATCAATCGTCTACCGATAGAAACGGCACCTCGGACGGTTACATCTTTATCTGGGAATTCTTCGCGGGCTACTAAGGAAGCAGAATAAATAGATGCACCACTTTCATTTACCATGAAAATTTCCACGGGACGGCCATAATCTAATCCTGCAAACAACTGATAAGTTTCTCTGCCTGCGGTTCCGTTACCAATAGCCAGTGCATCAATTTTATATTTTGTAATCAAATGTTTTATTTCTGTGACAGCCTGGTTGGTTTTTGATTGTGGAGGATGCGGATAGATGGTGCCGTTGTAACTCAAATTGCCTTGTGTGTCCAGGCAAACAACTTTGCAGCCTGTTCTAAATCCTGGATCAAGTGCTAGAATACTTCGTTGTCCGAGCGGCGCTGCTAGTAAAAGTTGTCGTAGGTTTTCAGTAAATACCTGAATCGCTTCTTCATCTGCTTTCGCTTTGGCGAGGTTTCGAAATTCAGTCTCGATCGAAGGTGCTAGTAATCTTTTATAACCATCTTCGACGGCCATTCCGATTTGTTTCCCTGCTTCATTTTGATTTTTGACAAATATTTTTTCTAAATGATAGCGGGCATTTTCTTCCTCTGGGCCAATTTTTACTCGTAAGAAACCTTCATCTTCTCCTCGCCTGATGGCCAATAAACGGTGCGAAGGACAACGGCTTAATTTTTCAGAATATTCGAAATAATCTTGGTATTTGGCCGCTTCCTTTTCTTTACCTCGCACTAGTTTAGCGGTAATAAAAGCGTCCTCTTTAAAACTTCTCCGGACACTGTTTCGAGCTTCTTCCGTTTCGTTGACTTGTTCTGCGATAATATCTCTAGCTCCTTTGAGCGCATCTTCTACCGTAGGCACTTTATCAGAAAGTAGTTGAGTAGCAAAATTGGTAATATTAAAATTTTCTTGCAGTAGAAGTTTTTGTGCGAGTGGTTCCAATCCGTTTTCGCGGGCTACGGAAGCGCGGGTTTTACGTTTGCGTTTATAGGGTAGATATAAATCCTCGAGTTCATTAAGTTGATAAGTTTTGTTTATTTTTTCGAGCAATTCGGGAGTCATCTTACCTTGTTCTTCAATGGAATTGATAATTGTCTCCCGCCGTTTGTCAATATCTTTTAATTTTTGCAATTGCTCTTGAATCGTCGCAATTTGGACTTCATCGAGCGAGCCAGTAACTTCTTTTCGATATCTAGAGATAAAAGGAATGGTAGCGCCTTCTTCCAGCAGTTTTATGGTATTAGCAATTTTAGTGGAGGGTAGGCCGGTTGCCTTGGCAATCAGGTCTATATAAATGTTGAGCATAGTTTTTTATAGTATGATTAAATGAAGCGCTATTATAAAACAACTTCAATGTCTTTGACAGACAAATATACTTGCTTGCAGGTATTTCAGAAGGAAAAGACAAGAAGATTTTTGAAATGGGGATAATTCCTAATTTTTCTACTTAGAATTGAGCGAAGCCATATGCTAATGGCAAATAGCCAAAAGCTTTAAAAAAGGCTATACAAATTCCTGATCGTCCTTCCATTCACTTCTCAGTTTTTTAAACTCTCTAAGTTCCAGCTCTTCGTCTGGCTCTGGTGCTTCAGGAAATCCTTCTAGCTTATCCAGCTCTTTTTCAATTTCCCGTTCTTCCCATTCAGGAGACATGACGCCTTTGGTAAAAGGAAATCCAAAGGTATTGAAGTAGTGAATAGCTAGACCTATTCCCCAACCAGCACCGGGAACCAAAAATCCTTCAAACAATTCTCCTGTCATAATACCAAGAAAAACAAGAAAAGCATTTACAGCTAGATACGCCCCTAAATGTTGATAAAAGGCCTTTTTCTTTCTTACGATTTTTTTAGCACGTTGATAATTATCCATTTGAATTTATTTTATTGTTAAACAAGTTCACAACTTCTTTTTTAATGACAAACGACCAAGCTATTTGTTGCGTGAAGGAGTAGGAAATAAAGCCGCAGAATGGGTAGGTTATATTTTTCCTACTCCCTAAACTTCTAAACAACTTTTATATCTACTGAAATATTTTCCTAAAATATCCTCCCGACATACTGCCCAATCCTCCCAAAAGACCACCAATCAAAGCAGTGATAAACATCATTGCCACGCCACCAACACCCCCTAATAAATCACCCATTCGATTGGCGATAACATAGCTGCCATGATGAAAATCCCATCCAGCACTCAATCCCCAGAGTAAAAAAATCGCAAGTAGCCCGCAAAGAAAGCTCTTCCAACTTTTCATATTAAGGATCGCTCCGGCGATAAAACAAACCAACACGACGCTCCACCACGGTAAAAATTGCGCGGCCAAAAGTCCTGCGAGTATCATTCCTATGATTCCTAAGATAAATTTCATAATAAAGTCTAAGATTATTGTCGATCCATTAATTCTAATTCATAATATTTTCCTTCTGCCCAGTCTTCTAGCATATTATCATAGTGACTACTGCCGGGATTTCCAGACTGTCCACCTGGGTAAATACCATAGGCTTTTGGTTTGCCCGGACCAAAGGCAACAATCATTCGCCAGGAGGGACCCCAAGTTCGACCGATAGCGTTAAGCGTTTTCGAATCACCTTCTACTTTTAAATCAGTTCGTGAAAAAGCGGGGATAAAACCTATATGATTTATACTCAATTTTTTATAATTGGACCATTCCAATGTATTTCCCTTCGCTTCCCAAGCTTCTATTTTTTCTGCCATTTCAGTAAAACTAAGTTTCGCAATTTCTTTCGCGGTTTCTTTTTGCTCTTTTGTTTCTTGCAAATCAAAAAAAGTATGATTGGGAGATTCATTTAATAAAGCAATAGTTCGACGATGTCTGGGAAAAGGCATTTCATGGTCTTTATCCAAGCTGTATATTTCATCCCAAGTTTTTTTATAAAAATTACTAAACCAGTTATTAAATAATATCGGCCCGGCTGCCTTTCTTTCGTATTCGTAATTCCATTGTTTTAATATTTTAAAATACTTTTTTTCGGAATCGGTTAGTTCTTCGTTTTCTAAAAAAGCCAAAAGGGCAGGTAATGCCTCCGCTGGTTTTAGTCCATAAACATCTGTTTGTAAAGCCTGCATATCCGCTACTGTAATCTGTTCCATGGTGTCCAGCTTTCGATTAAGCGTGCGACCCCGATAAGCCTCAAATCCGCCATGCATAGAAAGGTATGGATAAGGATAATCCGCACTGGTAGAACGTTGATTAGCAGAAGAAACAAAACCACGTGATGGATTTTTTACGTGCGGTAGTTGCTCCATTGGAATAAAACCTGACCAATCTGTATCGCTTGATTCGCCAGACTGAACGATCATCCCTTGTTCCACGGATCGGATAGGGAGTTGTCCTTGTACAGTTATGCCAATGTCCTTTTGTTTATTTGCATACACAATGTTTTGTGCAGGTGAAGCAAAATTAGTGATGGCTTTTCGATAATCCGAATAATCCTTACTGGTGTTTAATCCATAAAAGGTTTTTAGTTCGTTTCCATCTGAATTATGTGCCACCCAGCGCATAGCTAGATCTTGATCTAGTTTGCCAGACTCTTGATGAACAACGGGACCCCAATGGGTATAGCGTACGGTATCATAAACGGTTCCTTGCCCTTTAACTTGATAGGCTTCTATTTTTAATTCTGCTACTTTTTCTTGTCCGTTAAACAAATATTTTTCTTTTTTTGTATCTGTCCATTTTATTTTATACCAATCTACTACATCGTGCCCTACATTCGTGACACCCCAGGCCGAATTTTCATTAAAGCCAATTACAATTCCAGGAACGCCTGGTAAACAAACGCCATAAACATTTAAGTCAGGTGTATTTATTTGTAATTCAAACCAGATGGATGGTAAGGTCAGACCAAGATGTGGATCATTGCATAAGATAGGGTAGCCCGAAGCCGTTTTACTTCCAGATACAGCCCAGTTATTACTTCCCAATTGAGGGGGTGGTTTACGGTAAACTTTATGTTCGATCAGACCAATTTGCGGTGTGGTAGTTTTTGTTGAATTAGTAGGTTCGAAATCAAATGCTACCTCGTTTGGGATAATGGGTGATTCGTTAGGAAAGAACAGCGGATATAAATCTGCAGTGATAGAATCACCTAGTAATTCTCTGACATTGGTCATTTCAATATCTTCGTTACCTCGGGAAAGTGTTTCGGCCATTGCTTTATTAAAAAGGGCCGTTTTTAAAGGCGTCCAGGGTTCTGGTTTATAGTCTAAAAGTTTAAACTCGACGGGATAATCTGCCGGTTTGAGTTGGTCGAGGTAAGCATTTATCCCATTGGTATAAGCCTCTACAAATTGAAATTCAGGAGCGGTCTTCCATCTATTAACCGCATTTTGGGCTGCGAAGACCATGCCTCGTCTTCTTTGTAGTTGATCTCTTTTAAGGGTTTTAGTTCCCATGATTTCACTGAGTCTGCCGCTGGAGGACCGAGTTGAAATATCCATTTGCCAGAGTCGATGTTGCGCGAGCAAATAACCTTGCGTGAAGAAGGCGTCCGAAGAATTTTCGGCGAAGATGTGAGGAACCCGCCTTTTGTCAAAAATTATTTTAACTTGTTGGGTCAGCCCTTGATGCTCCAAATAAACAGTTTCTTGTTCTCCAGAATCCTGTTGTCCATTTTGCCAGAATCCAGTAAATGGGTTGAGTAATCTACCTAGAGGTGGAATCGTGGTTTCACCTAGCGGAATGGGATTGTCTAATAAAAGGGTAAAAAAGAGACAGATCAGGGCACTAACGCCAAACTTTAGGATTGCTTTCATGTTTTCTATCAATCAAAATATATGATGAAGTTGTTTTAAAATGTCTGCTGAGTGTATAAAAATTGGATTTTAGATTCAATTGAGGCTTTTTTTGAGCCGCATCCCGAACGCTTTCGGAACGGGGCGATAAAAAAACGAAAAGTGAAATTAAAAAACTTTATTAGACACCTGTAAAAGATTTAAATCAACTTCAATGACCCAATATAATGATATTACCCGATTTTTTACCATTCTTATTTTGATATTACTGATTAGTTGTGAATCATCATCCGTGGAGCGGCAGCGTAACGGAGACGATCGCTTTAAAACAACCGCGCCTTCGTTAATTTATTTTAAAAATATCAGAAGTATCAAATACCAAAGTAAGCGGAACCTCAAGACTAACTTAGATCTTTACCATCCTAAGGCTTTTATAGATAAAACCAATTTGCCAATAATCTATCCTGTAATTGCTCACAACTGGTTGGAAGACGAATCCTTCTTGGTTTTTGAAAAAAAGAACATTGCAGAGGAGTCGAAAATCCTAGTAGAAGTGGTCTCAGGAGATACAATTGAACTTAAATGGCCAAGTAAAGATTATCTGGAACAGTTAGAATTTGTCAAGCAGTTGGAAAATTTTATAAAATCAGAGCAAAATATCTTTATTGAAGGACCTAAAAAGGGAAAAAGAGTGCTCAAATACAGTATTCCGGCAAGCATAAGTTTTACTGCCACCTTACAGGATTTCCTAAATTTAACGGAAACAGCCAATAGTAGGGCAAAAAAGTGACATAAAAATGGATGTTTTATTCTAAGAATAGAGTCACAAAATTATAAATTTCTATTGGTTTTTATACTTAAATAGGAATATTATCCTTTAAATTCATATGTCACAATTTTTTGTCTAAACTCTTTTAAGTTTGAATCAAAGGACTTATTTTTGTTATACAAAATTATTTAAAAGTAGTTTTTGTGTTTATTTGTTTGGGTTAGGAATCCTTGTTTTACTAAAAACAAGGATTTTCTTTGTCTTAGCAAAAATGGTAGGATAAAAACTAAGAAAGCCCCTAGATTTTCAAAATCTAGGGGCTTTGTATGTCGAAAAGAATAAGTTTATTTATTATTCGTTTCCAGCAGGACTAAAGACGTTAGGTGCTTCTACTGGAAGACCACTTGGTTCAGCTGCTTTTTTTAACACCTCACCTCTGATGGTTAATTTTGATTTTCCAGCAGTCGTATTTGTCGTTAAAGTAACGGATTTTACAAACTTACCAACACGCTTAGTATCATAACGTACGTTTATTTTCGCTTGCTCACCAGGCATGATAGGCTCTTTAGGATATTCAGGCACCGTACATCCACAGCTACCTTTAGCGTGTGTGATCTGTAATGGCTCGTTACCAGTATTGGTAAAAACAAAGCTTCTTAAAGGATCAGAATTCTGCTCAATAGTTCCATAATCTACGGTCATTGATTCAAAAGTTATAACTGGTCCGTCAGTTGTTTCCTCTGCAGGTGTAGCATCCTGAGCAAAACTAATGCTGCCAATCATAGCAACCATAATAAGTAGTGTGAAAATTTTTTTCATTATGTTAAATTTTATATTTGGTTCATGAAAGAATTAAATGGAGTTTTTGAGGTTTATTGGAACCACTTATCACCACATTTACAAATGTAACTTTTTACAATACAAATCAAAAGTATTTTTCGTTTTTTTAGCCGTTAAACTATCGTTAAAACGTCATAAACAATGACTTGTTCATTTCTTAGACTCTAAGTAACTGGATTGGTTACATCTAGGTGGGCAAATAACACACCACTTTAACAAGTTCTTAAGTAGAATCATCGAAATCCCGTCGAAAATTCGTATTTTTCCTGCACCAAATTATTCCAACAGTACGGGGTTTAAAAAACATACAACTTACTTTAAATTCTTCTACAACTCCGTACCCTTAACCATGGTGAAAGCCTGCTAATTTATTTATAAATGATTACGAATTCTTTAGTAATTCAAGAATTAACCAGTAAAAAAGCAAAGAAAAAGCAACTTACGGTCGAAATACTCAAAGATTATTGGATTTGTCGAGTCAGTCGGGAAGCCAGTCTGATGGGACGAAGAGAAGTACTTACCGGAAAAGCTAAATTCGGTATTCTCGGAGACGGAAAAGAAGTCCCTCAAGTCGCTATGGCTCGTGCTTTTCAAGAAGGAGACTGGCGCTCTGGCTATTATCGCGACCAGACTTTTATGTTTGCACTGGGACTAAGCTCCATCGAAGACTTTTTTGCCCAATTATACGCTGATACCGAAAACGATCCCTTCTCCGGTGGTCGTCAGATGAATTCTCACTTTGCTAGCCCTATGGTGGATGAGGAAGGTAACTGGGTAAATCAATTAGAAATCCATAATATTTCCAGTGATATCTCTTGTACAGGAGGACAAATGGCCCGTGGCTTAGGTTTGGCTTTTGCCTCTCGGATGTATCGTAGTTTAGATTCTTTAAGAAATAATACCATCTTTTCAAAAAATGGAAACGAAGTTTGTTTCTGTACCATCGGTGATGCTAGTACAAGTGAAGGTATTTTCTGGGAGTCTATGAATGCGGCGGCTGTCATGCAGGTCCCTATGGCAATTTCCGTTTGGGATGATGGTTATGGTATTTCTGTTCCCAAAAAATTCCAGACCGTCAAACAAAGTATTTCTGAAGCCCTAAAAGGTTTTCAACGAACATCGAAAGAATCAGGTATTGAAATATTCAACGTAAAAGGGTACGATTATATGGCCCTGAGAAAAACCTATGATAAAGCGATTGCCCTTAGTCGTAAAGAACATGTTCCAGTACTTATTCACGTAGAAGACCTCACGCAGCCTCAAGGACACAGTACTAGTGGATCTCATGAACGCTATAAATCAAAAGAACGGTTGGAGTGGGAAAAAGAACACGACTGTATCCTGAAAATGCGTAACTGGATGTTGGAAAAAGGATATGCGGATGAGGATATGCTAGAACAAATCGATGCCGAAGCAAAATCCTATGTTCAGACGGCCAAAAACAATGCTTGGAAAAAATTCTCTGACCCAGTAGAACGCTCTCGTCGTCAGTTAACGAATATTCTTCAACAAATCGATAAAAATGAGGAAACGGAGAAACTCAGCCTAGAACTAGGTAAATTAATCACTCCTTCTCTTAGTGAGTTATATCAAATTGCTCGTCGATTTTCATACCTAGCAGGAGAAGGAACGGACGCTGGACGACAAACTTTAAAAGAATACTTAGCAGAAATCAAGGAACTTGGTCAACAACGATATTATACAAATCTATACAGTAATTCGAAATATTCCGCTTTAAATATTCCTATTGTTGCACCTACTTATACGGAAGATTCCCCTGAACTCAATGGGTATCAAATAATTAATAAATTCTTTGATTTTGTATTGGACAAATATCCGGAGGTGGTTGCCTTCGGAGAGGACGTTGGTAAAATTGGAGACGTCAATCAAGGCTTCGCAGGGTTGCAAGAAAAATACGGGATTGAAAGAGTTTTTGATACGGGTATTCGAGAATGGTCCATTATGGGACAAGCGATTGGATTAGCAATGCGTGGATTAAGACCTATTGTAGAAATTCAGTATTTGGATTATCTGATATATGGTTTGCAACCACTTTGCGATGATTTGGCCACGCTGCGCTATCGTAGTAACGGATTACAACAAGCTCCCGCAATTATACGAACTCGTGGTCATCGACTAGAAGGTATCTGGCACGCTGGTTCCCCAATGGCTATGCTTTTAAATGCTCTAAAAGGCATGTACATTGCCGTCCCAAGAAATATGGTGCAGGCTGCTGGAATTTACAATACACTCTTACAAGGTGATGATCCTGGCCTGGTAGTAGAATGCTTGAATGGTTACCGACTTAAAGAGTCGATGCCCGAAAATATCGGGGAATATACAGTGCCACTTGGTGTGCCTGAAGTGCTAAAAGAAGGAACGGACATTACCTTGATAACTTATGGTAGTTGTATTCGTGTAGCACAAAATGCGATTACTTTGCTAGAGTCACACGGAATCCAGGTTGAGCTAATTGATATTCAGACTTTAATACCTTTTGATTTAGAAGGCCATATTTTAAAATCTCTAAAGAAAACGAATCGATTAGTCATACTTGACGAAGATGTGCCTGGAGGAGCGAGTGCATACATGTTAACAGAGATATTAGAAAAACAGGACGGATATCGGTACCTCGATTCTGCACCACTTACCATTACTGCTGGACCACACCGAACTCCTTTTGGAACGGATGGAGATTACTTTACAAAACCAAATCCAGAGAAGGTATTTGAACAAATTTACACTTTGATGAAAGAGACAGATTCTGTAAAATTTCCTTTATCTTTTGATTGAAAATGTACAAGGCAGTAAGTGAATTTTGAAGAATGAACAAACCCAAATGAAGCATTCAAAACAAAAAATTATCTATTGCACAGCGTATTAACCGTATATTTACTTAAACTTTATGAAATTTGGGGCGTATTATCTAAGTAATGGACTAATAGTAAATATCGTATTTTGGCAAGGGAATTTTGGTTCAAGATGAGGCATGAGCGAGTGAAACTCGGGAACCGCTTGCGGACGGGATGACAGGGATAGCCAAGCTATCACGAGGCTTTTCAACGAAATATTGAACCAAAAGTGCCAGCCATAAATCGGGAGTTTATTATTTGACCATTACTAAACACTCCCATTTTTCGGGATGATTATTTGGTCGTTATTTATAATTTAATTTCAAACTGTGTTGAAGAGGTTAGTCATCATTCCGACTTATAATGAAAAAGAAAATATCGCAAATATCATTGCGGCAGTCTTTTCATTACCTGCTCCTTTCCATATCCTGATTGTTGATGATGGTTCTCCTGATGGGACCGCTGATATCGTGAAAAATCTTCAATTAACTAGTGATGGACAATTACATCTTATTGAACGAAAAGGAAAATTAGGCCTGGGAACAGCTTATATTGCAGGATTTCGATGGGGGCTGGAACGCGAATATGACTTTATTTGTGAAATGGATGCAGACTTTTCTCATAACCCTAAGGATTTAATGAGATTATGTGACGCATGTAATAAACAAGGCATTGGGATGACCGTTGGATCCCGTTATGTCAAAGGCGGAAAATTGGAAAACTGGCCTTGGGATAGAGTAGCGCTTTCCTATGGTGCCTCGCTCTACGTTCGAGCCATCACTTGGATGAACGTCAAAGATCCAACTGCAGGATTTGTTTGCTACAGACGGGAGGCATTAGATAGTATTGATTTAGATAAAATAAGATTTGTAGGCTATGCTTTTCAGATTGAAATGAAATATGCGGTCTATTCGCTTGGATATAAAATAGTCGAATTACCGATTACCTTTAAGGATCGAATTTTAGGAGATTCCAAAATGAATTCCAATATTATTAGCGAAGCAGCATTGGGTGTTGTCAAAATGCGATGGCAAAGACTTTTCCACAATTATGATAAAAAGACTCTTACCGCAAAAATGAAATCTGAAAATACAACTTCCTCTTAATGACGCAACTAGCTACCATATTACGCTCATTTCCACCCAGAAAATCAACAGATTACCACTGTTGGTAACTTTTTTTCCTTTTTTGGTGGGAAAAAGTGGGAAAATGTGTCATTTTATATTAGCTTTGGAAGTAAATATCGAATAAAGGTAACGAAATGCCACAATTATTAGGAGAATTTGACTGTAAGATCGACGCTAAAGGTCGTCTGCGTTTACCCGCAGCACTCCTAAAACAGTTACATGCTTTCGGTGCTTCTGATTATGTGATCAACCGTGGAATGACACCGTATCTTACCCTGTTTCCTAAATCCGTCTGGGAGCACGAAAGTGCCAAAGTAAAAGCCCTGAATGGATACATCGAAAAGAATCAGGCCTTCAAAAGATACTTTTATCGAGGTGCCACACCTCTGGAACCAGACAGCGCAGATCGGATTCTATTGCCCAAATCTTTGATTGAATACGCCGGAATTAAAAAACAGGTGATTATTCAAGGAATGGATGATCGTGTGGAAATTTGGGATAAAGAAGCCTACCTAAACGATATTAATCAAGAACCGGCGGATTTTAGAAGATTAGCAGAGGATACTTGGAGTAGTGTTTCAACACAACCACCTGTGCCGCCAAACCCTTACAACCCTCCATCGGGCCATGTCTTACCATGATCCGGTGATGCTCACTGAATGCATCGAAGGACTGCAAATTAATCCCGCAGGAATTTATGTCGATGCAACTTTTGGTGGGGGAGGACACGCAAGGGAGATATTGAAAAAAATAAAGACTACTGGTCATCTCTACGGATTTGATCAGGACGAAGATGCGCTAGCAAATACACTGAATAGTGAAAACTTTACGTTTGTTCAACAAAATTTTCGCTACCTCGACAAAGCACTCCGCCTTCATGGTGTGCGATCAGTAGATGGGATTTTAGGTGACCTAGGAGTTTCTTCACATCAGTTAGATGTCGCCGAACGAGGTTTTTCTTATCGTTTTGAGGCAGCATTGGACATGCGGATGAACCAACAGGGGGAAAGAAAAGCAGAGGAGGTAATCAATACCTATTCTGCCGAAGAACTTCAGTCGATTTTTAGTCGCTACGGCGAATTGAGAAATTCAAAAACACTGGCACAGGCCATTGTGAAAGATCGAAAAATCCGAAAAATTCGGACGATTGGAGATTTACTAAAAGTAGTGGATCCATTAATTAGAGGCCAACGCAATAAATATTTATCACAGGTCTTTCAAGCAATTCGGATTGAGGTCAACGAAGAAATGGAAGTTTTAAAAGATTTTTTAAAGGCTTCTCTCAAAGTACTAAAACCCGGTGGTAGATTGGTCATCATGTCTTACCACTCGCTGGAAGATCGCTTGGTAAAGCATTTTTTTAAATCAGGAAACTTTGACGGTGAGTTAGAAAAAGATTTTTACGGTAATATCAACCGACCTTTTAAGTTGGTCACCAAAAAAGCAGTGATGGCCAGTGAAACAGAACTAAAGCTAAATTCTCGGTCACGGAGTGCGAGACTGAGAATTGCAGAAAAACTAGCAGAACCAAATGGCAAAGAAAAAGAAACTTAAAGAC
>CAZYAC010000049.1:16851-19344 GCA_964645475.1 uncultured Saprospiraceae bacterium
AGAATTGCAGAAAAACTAGCAGAACCAAATGGCAAAGAAAAAGAAACTTAAAGACTATTTCGAACTAGGCGACCTTAGTGCGTCTCTGGTTCTTAAAAATCTGCCTTTCGTTTTATTTTTGAGCTTTTTAATTCTCATTTATATTGCTAATGCTCATTTGTCAGAAAAAAAAGTAAGACAAATTCAAGTATTGCAAAAAGAAATACAGGAAATCCGCTGGCATTATATGTCTATACAATCTGAATTGATGTACAGTACTCGCAGAACCAAAGTAGCCAACTCCGTGGCTAGTCAAGGCTTGCGAATACCAAAAGGAGCTCCGAAAAAAATCGTGATACCTAAAACGAAGAAGAAATAGCACCCTAATGGCGGATATTAAAAATGAAGTGCTCTATCGGGTTTACGGAGTCTTGGCACTTATCGTTTTAGTGGCAATTATTCTCTTTGCACAAGTGGTCAAAATTCAGATCGCTGAGGGTGATAAGTGGCGAAGACAAGGAGACAAAAAAGTGAAATTTGAAAGAGTAATCGCCGAGCGTGGCAATATACTTTCTGAGGACGGCAAATTATTGGCCACCTCACTACCGTTCTTTGAAATACGAATGGATTTAAACTCCAGCGCCATGAGCGAAAAAGACTTCGAAGATAACGTCGATTCTTTAGCTTATTGTTTAGCGACTTTCGTCGATAATATCTACGAACTGACTCCTGGTGGGTATAAACAATTACTCATTGATCAGCGAGCAGCCGGGGAACGATACATGCTAATCAAAAAAAATGTTACCTATACCGAACTCGAAAAGATTGAAAAATTTCCACTTTTTAACCTAGGACAGTATAGAGGAGGTTTTATCGTCAGAAGAGAAAGCAAACGAGATCGACCTTTCAAAATGTTGGCGCATCGAACCGTCGGTTATGTACGGGAAGGGGCTAACAAAGTTGGACTCGAAGGTTTTTTTGACGAAGACTTGGGCGGAACTGCTGGTAAAAAACTCATGCAAAAAGTGGGCAATGATACTTGGATCCCAGTTAATAATCTCACAGAAATTGAACCGGAAAACGGACAGGATTTAGTGACGACGATTAATGTGGAACTTCAGGAAACAGCTCAAAATGCTTTAGTACGTGCCCTCAATTATCATGATGCGGATCATGGATGTGCCGTGGTAATGGATGTCAAAACAGGAGCCATTAGAGCGATCGCCAATGTTGGTAAAACTGAAAAAGGAAATTTATGGGAAACCTACAATCATGCCGTAGGAGATGCCATAGAACCTGGATCAACTTTTAAACTGGCTCCCATGATGGCACTCTTGGACAAGGGAGTTATTTCTTTGGAAGATAGCATTGACCTGGAAGAAGGACGTACTACTTTTTATGAAGAAATAATGGAAGATTCTTCTCCTCACGGTCTTAATCAGGCCACGGTCAGAAGAGCTTTTGAATTGTCTTCTAATGTTGGAATTGCTAAAATGATTGAAGCGGCTTATGGTGGTGATGGCGGTGCGATAGAATTTATTAATCAGCTACGCAAATATAATTTGCATCTACCTACGGGAATTCAAATTGAAGGAGAAGCGCCTCCTTTTATTAAAGAGGCTTACAATAAAGAGATGGAGTGGAGTGGTATAACATTACCTTGGATGTCGATTGGATATGAAGTGTTGATTACGCCTTTGCAATTGCTGACTTTTTATAATGCAGTGGCTAATGATGGACAAATGATGCGACCTTATCTCGTTTCTGAAATTCAGGATTTTGGAATTACGACTAGAAGATATAAACCGACCGTCATTAAAAAGAGTATTGCAAAACCTGCAACCATTGCACAAGCAAAATCACTACTCGAAGGAGTTGTAAAGCGTGGAACAGCCAAAAAGTTGGATACGAATCGCTATAATTTTGCCGGTAAAACCGGAACGGCACAAATCGATTATCGGTCTTTTAATCACAGAAGAAAAAACCTTAAACACCGAGCTTCTTTTGTAGGATATTTTCCTGCCGAAAATCCGGTTTATAGTTGCATCGTAATGATTACCAATCCTAGACAAAATGGGATTTATGGTGCAGATGTAGCTGGACCAGTATTTCGGGAAATTGCAGATAAATGTTTTGCTACCCGAATTGAAATGCATCGGGGAATTAATTCGTACGCTAAACCAAAATTAGTGAACTACGAACTACCTGCAATGAACATCGGTAAAAAGGATGCTGTAAATTATCTGATGAATTATTTTAAACTGCCTTACGAAAATCGAGCAAATACAGATTGGACAGTATTGCAGACGGAAAAAGATACCGTAACGATGTTACCACGAGATTTAACAGAAACCGTCATCCCTAACGTAAAAGGTATGACACTTATGGATGCAGTTTATATTTTAGAAAATTTAGGTTTAAATGTGATAGCCTCGGGGGTTGGAAAAGTCCACCACCAATCTATCCTTGCTGGCACAAAAGCCAGAAACCAAACGATAAAAATTAGATTGAATT
>CAZYAC010000050.1:0-9915 GCA_964645475.1 uncultured Saprospiraceae bacterium
ATCCTTCGTTACAAAAATCCTCATTATACAATGGCATAACTCCGTTTTTTGCGCCTCGACTAGCCTAAAAAAATTTGCAGTCATAACATAAAGATAATTATGTCCAAGTACTTAAAAGAAATTAACTTTATTTTATTACTAAGCCTATTAACCATCTTCTCCTCCTGCAAGGGACAACATAATTCCAAGAACCAAAAGGTCGCTGAAAATTCCAAAGTCATTGGAAAGATAGCCACTCACCTTGACCTCACGATTTGGAATATCTATCAAGACAAGCAAGCAAATTTTTGGTATGGAAGCAAAGATCAGGGTATTTATTTTTATGATGGAGCTCACCTAAAACAATTCACTAGACAAGATGGATTAGTCGGTAACCAAATACGAGGGATTCAAGAGGATTCAATGGGTAATATTTTCATCGAAACAATGTCAGGCGTCAGTAAATTTGATGGTCAAAGATTTAAAACCTTAGCCATAAAAGAAGGTGGTTATTTGCCTAATGAATGGAAACTAGATCCTAGTGATTTATGGTTTAGAATTGGGTTTGATAATAAAGGACCTTATAGATATGACGGGGAAGGCCTTCATTTTCTGGAGTTACCAAAATCACCTCAAGAAGGAAATTTCTATAGCCAACGAGTAAACTCCAATTTCGAACCCTACGGGATTTATGCTATTTATACAGACCGTAAAGGACATATCTGGTTTGGAACAACCGCGCTTGGTTTTTGCCGTTTTGATGGTAAATCTTTTAGTTGGCATTATGAAGAACAATTACAAACCACGCCAAGTGGTGGAGATTTTGGAAGCCGCTCTATCTTAGAAGATAAAGATGAATTCTTTTGGTTTAATAATTCACAATTCAAGTATAAAATATCTCCCAATAAAACAGCTAATTTAGATTTTAAAAAAGAAGATGGAATAGGTTATCTTAATGAAAATAATGCACTAGAATTTCCATTTTTTCTATCCATAGCAGAAGACAACGATGGCGACCTTTGGATGGCGACTTATGGCAATGGTGTATGGAGATATAATGGAAAAGATTTCAAACAATATCAAATCAAAGACGGTGAAACAGACGTGTTACTTTTTACCATCTATAAAGACCAACAAGGCATTCTTTGGCTGGGAACACATAACGCAGGCGTTTATAAATTTAATGGAAAATCATTTGAGAAATTTATTCCATGAAAAACAAGAACAGCCATTCTGGGTTTTAACTTGCACTCAATGCGCACGCTATAATTATTTCATCTCTTCGGAATTAGGCTGCAAAATAGAGGACCACAAATCCGCACATCAATCAATTAGTTCCTAACAATCCTCGCACCATATCTGATGGTGTACCACGCTGCGTATCTTTGGCGGAGCTATTGTAAAAGACTTTGCCTTGTTGGTCGATGATAAAAATGGCTGGTAATCGTTTTACTTTATAAGCTTTAGCGATTTCGGAAGCGTAGACATCGCTGTCTTCCACAATTAGATGGGTTCCTTTAATGCCATGACGGGAGACGAAGTTGCGCCATGAACTTTGATTTTTGTCCAAGCTAACATACACGAAGACTACCTGATCGGGTGAAAAGGCTTTCTTCCATTCTTTACTATTTTTAAGAGAATATACACAAGGAGGACACCAAGTAGCCCAAAAATCAAGGTAAACTACTTTGCCAGCCATGTCGGCTAGTTCGACTTGTTTTCCATTGATATCTCGTAGGGTAAAGTTGGGGGCTACTTCATTACGTTGTAGTCCTTTGGCATCATTATACACAAATCGAAGGACGTTGTTATAGCTAGCGTATTCATTATGTTCAATAAAAGTCTTAACAGCAGGTCCGGCTTGTTTAGCACGTCCCGTCCGACAATCCATCGAGAGTATTTTGGCTTGGTAAAAGGCTAGTGGTTTATCAGCCAAGTACTTATCGGCCAATTGGAAACGATCCAAGCCTCCATTCCCTGATTGCTCACGTTGGTGACTCATGAATAGATCCAAAAAGTAAACATAGTTGAGGGTCGTCAAGGCGTTTTCATTAACTGCTTCAGTCTCATTCAAAAAATCATAATAATTTTCGGGAACCACCAGCGGGCCTTCTTTTTGGTGATGCAATGGATTCTCCCAAGGATAATTTAGCAATTGGTAGGCATACCAGTAATCGACTTCTGCTTCTACATGTGCTAAAAACCTAGCGCTGAAAGGATGTGCATGATGATAGGTTTCTAAATACAAATCTTTGTCCTTCTTCACCTGGTCCATATAAGCCATAAATTGAAAAGGACTAGAATTTTTTATCCGATCTTGTATATTGCCTTCAATGGTTTTATATTTTTCTATTTGATCATTCAAGTAATTATTATGGTTGGCTCCTTTTCCTCGAAAAAATACCGTCTTTAAAAAATTGTTCCCCTTAAAGCTCACTGAAATTTGATCACCCGGCTCCAAAAAAACCGGAACACTTTCGTGACCGTAGCGCAGTTCGGCCAACTGCGGCTCCGAGATATCCAGCGCCAACGTAAAATGCTGATCACTCCCCACCTTTATTTTTTCAATCTTTTCTTTTAACAATATTGGATCGGAGTATAATACCAATTCCAATGGTCGCATCGCACCTCCTTCAATCTTACCACCCAACTCAACCGGTGAAGTTGGCAATGATTCGGGGGTGGGATCAATAAGTACGAATTCCGAAACTTCGCTATTTATGACTGCTAAAGGCCTCGGAGCTTCTTTTTCTTTTTTCAATCGTTCTTTTAAGATTTCCGCCTTGATACCTTGCTCCAGCATCATCGCAATCAGCGGATCATCGGTTGGAATAACTCGTTCTAGGGTTTTTCCAATGACTGGATCAACCGGAATATTCTCCAAGGGAGAACGAATAATTTCTGTGTTTTCAGAATGCTTTACCGAGGGTTTCTCGATGACTCGATAAGTAGTTGCACCGTAGATAATTCGATCGTCAATTCCTCGTTCTTTCCGAAGTCGATCATAAGTGTTCTGAATAATCTGTCCATAAATATTCAAGCTATTATCCAACATAAATTCGTCCACTTCTGCTCTCAAACTTGCATCGTCTTCTTGGGCAGCTCGCCAATAGATATCGCTGGCAATTTTATATTGTGCGGTATTCCCGTGCAGTAATTCTTTAGCATTATCATATTTAGGAACATAAGGAATATTTACCAAGCTGGTATCTTGAACAGGTGTTCCATCTTTTTCTTTTTTCAATCCCACACCATTCACCCATCCCACCAGATTATCGTGGGTTTTCACCTTATACCAAAAATCTTCATGAAGCGCATCCCGAATCAACATTTTAGAAGTGAAATCAGATTTTTCACCTAAGTATTTCAGTCGCTCCCCCAAATATACCTCGCGTAAAACTGGCTGTTCCTCCGGACCTTTTAGTAGAATAGTACTGGGCACGTTTACATAAAAAGCATCGGTAGAAAAATCGATGGGTTCATTGGCCGCGATTTGCTCGTTTCGAAAATCTAGATATTCCTCTACAAAATTCAAATACATTCGATTGTTCAACACCTGATCATTGGTAATCAATAGATCATTTAAAAAACGATAGTAGGTTTTTGGCATCTCCATTGGAATGGCCCCTCCTTTGGCTAGCGGCTTTTCGATTCGAAAACGCAATAAATAATAGGCCCACCAATATTCAACTTCTGCTGTCAGGTAATAGGCAAATTTTTCAGAAAACTGATCCTTGTCTGACCGTTTATAATTTTTGTAAAATCTCCATTTATCCTGCCGGTAAACATTCAGCATGGCTTGAAAATTAAGCGGCTCTCGCTCCATCATTTCAAATATTAAATGTGCTTCGTCCCAACTAGCAAATGCCCGATTGTAATCTCTTAGAAAATTATTGTGTGCACTACCCTTCCCAGAAAACGCTAATTTTCCATTTAGATAATCTGGAGCTCCAAAGTCAACCTTCAAATCATCTCCCGGCTCCAAATAAATGGTATGCTCTTGTCCAAGATAGGTTAATAGCGCCACGGTGGGTTCTTCCAATTCGAAATTCATCCCAAAACTACCTTCATTATCAAGCGGAAGCGTAAAGAGTTCTTCGTCAAAAGAAACATAATCCTGAAAGAATTTAATACGAATGGAAGGAATGAGAGTCGCATCGATGGTTCCTCCTATTTTAGTCAATTGCGTACTAGATTTCCGAACTATAGGCGTAGCAATTTCCTGACTCATTCCAGGCGGAATAAAGCAAAATAAACAAAGTATCAAGATAAAGACCGGAGGGTAATCTGATCTCATTTTGCTGTTTTTTTTTCACAAACAAATTTTGCGAATACAAATATAAAAAATAATAGTGATGTATGTACGTATTCTAGGTTAGTTTTAGATCACTTCAATTGGTGATTTTTTTCGGTCGCTGCCTTTTCTTTCTATAATCAGGATTGACTGAATAATAGGGGTTTATTTATTTCCCCTTAAAATACCGTAAAAATGTCACAAATTTACCCGCAAGATTCTTGCCGAACTGGTAGTTTTTCATGGAATATAGTCCTAAATTTTCTTTATTATGATCAAACAAATTTTCTTTTTATCCCTTCTAGTCTGTTGTTTTTTCGCATGTACCAAACAAACAAATCAAGAAGTTGAAGCGACTCCTGATATTCTCCAAAAGGGAGTTTACAGTTTAGATGATTTCCAAGCACTTGTCGATCAAGATATTTACCCAATCAATCAATTGAGTGAAGCAGCCATCGAACATTTCAAAGCAGGACTTATTTTCCAAGAAGATATTGGAGTAAGGGGCACTGACAGCGAAATGATAGATAAAGAATTGGATATAACAACTAAAAAAGCACTTTTTGAGTTACTCCGTGGAGGAGAAGTAATCTTTATTGAGGATATTTCTGAGATCGAAACTTCAGCCACCTCCCGGGAAAATAAAGGAAGGGCAGGCTATATTTTGATACACCATCGGCCGATCCTTTGTTCTTCTGAGGCAAATCCGCGTGATTGCTGTGGTTTTAATCCTCATCAAGAATGTTTTGTTCCTTGGGTCTTTTAGAATAAAAAATTAATTCGAGGCTGTCTCTTAAAAAAGGCAGCCTCTTAGTTTTAAAATAAGTTAAGATTTCACCATTTTGATTTATTATTTATCAGTAATCAAAAGTCCCATGTTCGCTTTCAATACGCACAGCTTCCCCTTTCCATTCTTCTACATGACCGACCACTTGCGCATCAATCCCAAAAGATGTAGCATATTCGATAATGGCGTCTGCATCTTCTGGCTTCAAGTAGATTTCAAGGCGATGTCCCATATTGAAAACCTGATACATTTCTTTCCATTCGGTGCCAGATTCTGATTGAATGAGGTTAAACAAGTATGGGATAGGAAGCATATTATTTTTGACCACCCGCTTATTTTTCAAAAACTTTTGTACTTTGGTTTGGGCGCCACCACTACAATGGATAATGCCATGTATTTTTTCACGGTGGGTGGCCAACATCGCTTTCAAAACGGGCATATAAGTTCTTGTAGGGGAAAGAATTAACTTACCGACGGTCAGGCCACTCACTCCAGGAATAACACCATCAGGAATTACTTCACTCAGTTTTTTGCTACCCACATAGACCACTTCTCTGGGAAGATTAGGATCAAAACTTTCAGGGTATTTTTCCGCATAAGATTTATCGAGCACATCATGTCGTGCCGAGGTCAAACCATTACTACCCATTCCGCCATTGTAGGTATCTTCGTACGTCGCCTGTCCATAGCTGGCTAATCCAACCACTACATCTCCCGCTTGTATTTCATTGTCAATCACCTCGCTGCGCTTCATACGGGCAAAGGTGGTATATCCAACGTCGAGCGTGCGCACCACGTCTCCCACGTCGGCAGTCTCTCCGCCTGCAAGCACGACTGAAATTCCATGTTTGCTCAACATTTCCAAAAAATCATTGGCTCCATTAATCAGTTCAGCGATGACCGATCCAGGAATGACGACTCGGTTACGTCCGATGGTTGAAGACAAAACAATATTTTCGGTACAACCCACACAAGCCATATCGTCGAGATTCATGACAAGGGCATCTTGCGCAATCCCACTCCAAACAGAATTATCACCTGTTTCTTTCCAATAGAGATAAGCTAGGCTCGTTTTGGTACCGGCGGTATCTGCATGCATCAGATTGCAATAATCCGCATCACCCGAAACGAGATCAGGCAAAATTTTACAGAAAGCGTTGGGATAAAGACCTTTATCCAGATGCTTTATGGCTTTATGAACATCATCTTTGGTCGCCGAAACGCCTCTTAAATCGTATTTATAATCGGACATATTTTGCGGTTGTTGTTGGTGATTGCAAAAGTACGAAAAGATGTGCGAATGTGCGGATTTTGGATTCTTTGATGTGTGGATATGCAGATTTGGAGAGTGTTAATTTTCGTCGTCTACTGCTTTACTTTTTTCCAGTTCTCAATAATTTCTTGCTCCTTCGCTAAGATAGTTTTAGTATCCGAAAAATAGGCATCTTTAACTTCTTGGTCAACGAAATCTGAATTCCACCAATCCAAGAACTAATACATGAATTTGTTTTTAACTAAAAAAGCCCTAAAGAACAATATTGCACTTTAGAGCTTTCTTAATTTTCATTATTGAAATTATTCAATAAATCACTTATTTAACCTCCTTCAGAAACAGGTCGTGGAAATTGTACCCATACATCGTCACCTGGACGATCCAAGGGCAATTGATCAAGCATATTCCAACGACGCATATCTACCCACCGGTGTCCTTCACCAAAAAGGGAATATCTTCTTTGAAAAATCAATTCACTAAATAGGGAACTATCGTCCGTGCCACCAGTATAATCACCAAGGCCATTTGCATTTCGAACCCAATTTAAAGCTCCTACTGCCATGTCGTTATCAGTTCCAATATTTGCTTCTGCTAAAATTAAAACTAATTCTTCGTTACGAATATAAGGAATATTATCGTTTAATGATTTGTAAACAAAAACATCATGGGAACCTGTCAAATCATCCAAAGATAGAGAACTTGTTCTTTCAACTATTTTATCCCCTCGAGCATCACCTGCCATCAAATCATTTACAAAAGTAGGATGTGCAATAATGGCATCCGCCTGATCTAAAGGTCTAAAAATATTGTTAGCAAAATCACCACCTGCAGCTGAGTAAGAACGGGCTGGACCAAGATTAATATCACTATCTGTATCTAAAAAAGACTGTCCTAAAAATCTTAAAGCATCATTATTATTACCTTGATAAAGTGCAATTCTTGCAGCTAAGGCTCTGTTGAAAGTTAAGAAAGAAGCTGGTGTGTCAAAATCTGCAAACCCATCAGACAATACAAAGGGGAAAGATCCACCCGCAGCATTTAGATTTCCTTCCGCTTCTCCTAATAATGCCGCAATGGCACTTAGTCCTTCCGAATAGCTAACAAATCCTCCTAAGTTGTCTGGATCGGCAACATCAATTCTAATCCCATTTTCAAATTGTAAGTTGAGTGCAATATGATATTCATACGCTTGTACTGTTTTGGCGAAGCCACGGAAACCTTCTGCTTCATCAGCAGTAATTTGGGTAGAATTAGCAACTGCATCCAATAATACATTAGCATTTTTTATAGTACGGTAACGACCAGCATAAGGGCGAGTTCCATAAAATCCGGCTGGATCTAATTGAGCGTCTCCTCTACCTAGCACCTCTCCAGTATATCGAGGATCAGAACCAGTAAAGAACCAGTATTCTCGTCCTACAATAGAGGTTACATCATAGTAAAAACCAATCTCCTGCCGTAGATGATCTTCGATGCCCGTCACTAGGGTTTGTAATTCTGAATTTGAAGCATCTACTGAAAATCCACCAATACTCGAACCATTCGGATTGGGTAGATCATCAATCTCACAGCTAGCTACGCTAATCAAAAGCAAGCCGATAAATATATATTTTAATATTTTCATTTTATTTATTTTTAAATTTAAACTATTAAATTAGAAAGAAGCTTTCACATGAAAATCAAACCGCTTGGCAGAAGGGAACGGTGTTACTTCAACTCCTGTTGAAAGGCTGCCTGCGCCAAAGTTAGATACTTCAGGGTCATAGCTACGATAATCAAATATGTTAATCAAGTTGTTACCTGAAAAACCAAGCACGATGTCATCCACTCCTTTGATTAAATCTTTTGGAAGATGATAAAAAATACCTACTTCTCTCAATCTAAGATAACTAGCATCTTCTACATAAGGGTCTGTGTTAGATCCTAATAAATCTAATCTAAATTCACCATTGGTCAAATCACCACTAGGGTCTAAATCTGTATCATCAAAATCATGAGTCGTTCCATTCAAATCAAATAGCAAGGCAGAAAGGTTGATGTTGTCTCCACCTTTTTTCCAATGCCAAACCATTGAGAAATCGAAATTTTTATAGGACATTACATTAGACCAAGATAATTGGAAGTCTGCTTCAGCATTACCAAATTCTTGTAAACTTGGTTCAGCATCTGTTTCGTTCAATCTAATAGTTGGGTTTGGTCCAACACCGATAATTGTCGTAGGGCTAAAGCCATCCTTAATCAAGAAATTTCCTAAGAAATCCGCAAAACCACCTGTTGTAAAGGCAGGTACCAACAGTTCTGTAACTTCTGCGGTATTTTTCCACCAACCAAATCTTGCGTTCCAATTAAAATCATTCTTGTTGAAAAGATTTAAATTTAATCCTATTTCTACTCCTTTATTTTCAAGTTTAGCAGCATTAGTTACTCTGCTAGAAAAGCCAGAAGAGGTAGGTACGTTTGCATTTAACAACAAGTCTTCCACCGTTTTGATATAGTAAGTAAAATCAAGCGAGTACTTGTTGTTTATTCCTAAATCAAATCCAAGCTCTAATTCTTTTTGTCTTTCTGGACCTACTGTACCATTTCCTAATAACCCTGGAATGGTCACACCTGCAATACCATTTACAATCGTAGAATTTAAGATCGTTGACTTAGCACCAAAGGTAGGGAAGTTTCCAGATTCACCGTAAGCAGCACGTATTTTAATTTGAGACAACGGACTTTGGTCATTCCAAAAATTAAAATTGTGTACATTAAAAGCGATATTGGCTTTTGGGTAAAAGAACAATTCGTTAACATCACCATTGTTAGAAGATTTATCACCACGAAGTCCGATAGTAGCAATAATCATATCATTAAAATTCACTTCTTCTTGAATAAAAAAGCCTTTATCTTGTTGAATTAAACGAAATTGATCAATATTTCTAGCACCTGATTGGTCTAAGTTGGTTTGTACTCCGATCAAACTAGTTGCAGTTCCTAAGATGGTATTCCGGTTAAAACTCTCTTGTGTTACCCCACCAGAAGTAGAAAAAGACAATCCATTATCTAAGTAGTAGTTGAAGTTTGCAAAAAGTGCTAAATTATTATTAAAACTATTCGTTAAACCTTGCACAGATACCCCATTTAGTCCGGCACCATTCCTTTGAAATTGGACGGTATTAGGGAAGAGGGCAGTGGTATTCAAGTTATAAAAATCAATTCCTCCTCTAAATCCTAAACTTAAAGAAGAGTTATCATTGGTAAATACTTTATAACCTAAAGTACCGCCTCCAATAAAACGATTAACCGTTTCATTGTTGGTAATTAAGGCAGCAGTCTCCAAAAAGTTAGAGGTACCGAATGGATTGTCTGGAAAAACTCCACTACTATTTGGTCGTAATTGTGCCCAAGTAGGCGTTGAGGTAAAAGATACACCAATAGTAGTACCTGAATTATCATTATTAAAAAAACCACGATCAGCAGAAGAATTGATATAATTAGAAGACAATGAAAAATCCAATTTATCGGTAAGTTTATGGTCTACATTTACTCGAACTGCTGTTTTTCGATAGCCTGTATTGGTTACAATTCCATCTTCGT
>CAZYAC010000050.1:10015-11536 GCA_964645475.1 uncultured Saprospiraceae bacterium
GCAAAATTAACTTTCGTTTTTCCAGCTTTTCCTCTTTTGGTCTTAATGATAACTACCCCACCAGCAGCCCGAGATCCATAGATCGCAGCAGTAGAGGCACCTTTCAAGATTTCAATAGACTCAATATCATTAGGATCAATGTCGGCTAGACGATTGGATGGATTATCCTGATTAGAACTACTTCCTCCACCTGCCGCAGCAGATACAACATTCAAACCACCGGGAACGGAAGAGTTATCAATATAGATACCATCTAAAATAATCAATGGCTGAGAAGATCCACTTATAGAGGTGGTGCCTCGTAATTTAAAAGAAGCTCCTCCTCCGGGTGCACCAGAGCTATTTCTAATTTCAGCTCCTTTAAATTTTCCAACCAATGCTCCTTCTGTAGTGGTTTGTGCGGCGATTCCTGTGAGTTGTTTAGCATCTACTCTTGCTACAGCATTCGCAAGGTTTTTTCGTTTGATGGTAGAAGCCAGACCTGTAATGACCACTTCATTCAAGTTAGCAATATCTTCTTTCATTACTAAATTAAGGGTATTATTATCCGCGTCTACCGTCAATTTCTCGTCGGCGTACCCAGTGTAAGAGAAAATTAATTCTCCACTTTCCCCCGGAATACTGAGGCTGAAATTTCCACTTATATCCGTCACCGTTCCAATAGTGGTTCCGGCTAAAATAATGTTGACTCCAATGAGTCCATCACCAAATTCATCCTGTACATTTCCTGACACTTTTGTCTGCGCATCTGCTCCAAAGGAGAAAAGGCAAAACAGTGTGAGTAATCCAAATAGCGTTTTGATTTTTTTCATACTAATTCAAACATTAAAAAAATTAAAAAATTAAAGTCGTTTAGATAAAAATTGCATTTTAAGGAACATGAAAATAATAACTTATGAAATTTTCATTAAAAAACTTTGTTATAAATACTAAATTTTTTGAGGTCAAAGCTAAGGTCAATAAGTAACTTGGTCGCTTACTGATACACTCAATAGGAATGGCTATTAAGAATAATATGACGAATGGGTTATAAGAAAAGAACGAATGAGCTAAGCAAAACGCTCCCTTAGAAAGATTAAGTACTTAATCCTAAATTAACATATGATCATTTTATTAAAAGTGGTGGTACAAAATTAAGCGTTGCCTAATTACCTATCTCTTACTCCATTTTTCCAGAAGCTCTTGCTCTCTAGCCAATGTCGTATTAGGGTCTGCTAAATATTTATCTCTTGTTTCTTGTCCAACCAAGTCTGAATTCCACCAATCTAAGGTATCCGTGATAGATTCTTTTAAAGGTCGAAAAGTCAAACCGTTATCTCGTCCTTTTTGATTATTTACTTTAGCCGAGCCTTGATTATTATCCATTGGCATGATCCACGGCACAATATAATATATCTCTTGCTCTTTTAAAAAATCGTAATCATTTATTTTTATCATCGTATTTTCCACCTCAAAGGCATTCTTTGCCAATTCTGCAAAAGCGTGAATATCTTGCGTTTGCTCAGGACCTACTGCATTATA
>CAZYAC010000050.1:11636-15758 GCA_964645475.1 uncultured Saprospiraceae bacterium
TATTCCATTTTTTCTTCTTCCTTAGCTTCCGACGGCCGCTCTAATAATACTTTTTTGTTTTCTTTAAAATCTTCTCCCGTGTAAGGATAATAAACACCAGTCGACGAAGTATACAAATATAATTCACAGTGATCCTTTAATAATTTCGCCGTATCTTCTGTCCATTGTACGTCTCGTCCAGAGTTATCGATCACCACATCCCAGGTTCGATTTTCAAGGGCGGTTAAATTATCTTTTCGATCTCCAATGAGTTGTTCGACCTTTTTGAATAATTCTGGATAAATAGAAGGTTTAGTCTTTCCTCTTGTAAAGGTTGTCACAGCGTGTCCACGTTGTAATGCATAAGCAATTTGGTGTGGTCCCAAAAAACTAGTTCCTCCAAGAATAAGTATGTTTAATTTTTTAGTTTCCGTTTTATGGGTTGTTTCTTTCTGCGTTGATTCACAACCTAATAATCCAGTTGCCAAAAAAGGAAGGGCTAATCCTGTTTTTAATCCATATGCTAAAAAGGTTCTTCTTGTTTTTTTCTGATCCATGGTATATTTTTTTTAAAATTCATTCGCCAAACAATAGACCTGGCTCAAAACCCTCAATGAAGCTCCCCGAGGCAGAGCCATTTGAGTATCCGCGCAAGGCTATACTTTGTGAATCAGGCAATTCAATGAATCCAGTCAATCTCCTATCGTGTACACTCGATGCAAAGCATCGAGGATTTTTTTTTGATTAAATCTTGAAATAATAAACACCTTGTCTTTTACTTTTATCTATATTTAGTTTTTCAATGGCTGCGCTCAATTCCTTTTCTGATTTACCAGATTGAATGATAGTATCATCGTACATGGCAAACCAACGTTTTTGGATGCCTAATAATCTTAGTTCTTTCTTTTTCACTCTTGAATTTATCCTCCCCTTTTCTTTGTAAAATACGGGTTCTAATTCTGGATGTGCTTCCAATAGGTCTAGAATTTCGTCCCAGTTATATTCTCTAGATGATTTTGTTTTCATCATCAATAATAAATGCTTTTCTACAGAATACGATGTTGAAGAATTACCGCTAACCTCAATTGGCAATTCATTGATAATTCCAAATTTGCCTTCCGACATGACATAACTATTTTTCACAGAATCTCTAATTCCTTTTCCAAAATGTACTGGATAACTCGAAAACATGCCATCATAAATAATTTTACCTTTAAAAGGTAAAAGCACTGTTTGGATCATAACTGGCAAATTCTTACCCCAGAACATCTGAAATGGATCACCCAAAGCATGGACCGCATACACGTATTTTTCTCCTAGAAAATGGGCATTTTTTTTGGTAAGTTTTACTACGTAGAAAGTTCCTTGTTTAAAATCTTTGAAACCACGGATAATCTCCTTGTCCTCTTTAGATAAGGAGTTAGAAAACTTTTCAATATATTCCTCCGACATATCAATATTTTCGTAAAATGCATTTCTGACTGGGTACTTATCTTCGGACGGATAACTCAAAAATTCTTCTAAGGTCGTCGATGATGATATTAAACCCTTTTGCTGTCCTACAAAATGAATCAGTGGAATATGCAGATTTAGGTATTGATAATATTCTTCTTCAGTTAATCTCATTTTTGTTTTTTGCACAAAATTCGCAATATTTTTCCATCATTCTAAATATATCTGATCTGATTTAACGATTTTTTCGTTCCACCAACTGAATCTCCTCAAATAAATCAGTAATCAAGTACTGTAAGGAATCCGGAGTAACATTCCTAAAATACCCTAAAAGATCATTTGTATTCGAGTAACGGCTGATTTGCGTTTTCAACCTTCCATCATGGCTATTCCAATCCCGAATAAATTCTCGGAGTGCGCTATTTACATTTTCTACTCCAACTCGTTCCTGAAAGGCAAAAAAGTTCAGGGCTCCTTTTTCGTAATAAACATAGTCCTGTTTTTCTACCAAGACTAAAGATGGTTCTTCTTTAGTTTCTCTGTTTCTTTTTCGTAAATATTCTTCAAGTTGTCGGTCTAAAAACTGTTCGATTTTATCATGAGAGAAATTTTCTTTCATGACCATCATAGCCGAATACTGCGCTAAGGATTCTAAGATCATATTTCTGCCGGGAATATTTGCTGCTTCAATTTGCATACCCCACCATTGGTGGGCGGCTTCATGGGCCGTGATATAATACACCATATCAACATCTTTTTCATCATTAATATCCAAGACAAAACCCATACTTTCAGAAAAGGGAATCGTACCTGGAAAGGATTGCGCAAAATCCGCATACCGCGGAAACTCGACAATCCGTAGTTGTTGATATTGGTACGGACTAAAATGGGTGGAATAATAATTAAGAGAAGCTCGCATCGAAGCCATCATTCTATCTAGATTATATTCATGACCTTGGTGATAATAAATTTCCAAATCAGCAGTTGTCGAATCCAAAGGAGCCATCCATTCTTCCTTGCGCACCGCATAGTCTCCCGAAAGAATTGAATAGAAGTTTATCATGGGTTGATCTATTTGATAATGGAAATAATTACGATCATTTTCGGTCCACTTTTTTTGTAAGGTACCGGGAGCAATCACGGATTGGTCAGTAGCGGTACTAGCAGTGATAGAAAAATTTATGAGGTTAGCATCGCTCCCTGTTCGCCCGAGCGTTTCTTCAATTTTTTGATTTTTCTGGCTGATCTCTTTTTCCCGAGAAAGGTCATATTCTTCTCGCGTTCGAGGATCATCGAGTTCGTATTTACGATTATAGCCGAAGGTTGGGAAATCGTCATTATTAAGAAAGGTCCCGTTTCGGTTAAGTCCTCTACGAGAACTTGCTTCGGCAAAAGCGTTGGTAGCATAGGTCTGCGTAAAATTCATTTCGAGGGTATCTCCCTGTTCCAGTGGTTTGGTTAGATGATAAATATAGTGCCCAAATTTTTCGTAGGATTTGTCGAGGGATGCGCCTTTAGTAAATTCAACCTTTTCCAATTTTACTCGATCGTCCAACAATTTTTGAATATGGATATCTTGGATAGGAAATTTATTTTTGTTGGTGAGTAAAAACTGACCTTCCAAAGTATACTTTTCTTTCTCTGGAAATAAATCTAGGGTTAGGTTCACTGCGGTAATTTTGGGTTGGGGCAGGTATTCCCATTTTTTCAAAGTCTTTTCGTAATCGGCCCGGAAGGTTTGTTTTCGGATTGGGCTCCAATAATCATTGACTATATTGGTTTGATAAAAAATAAAACTACCTATTCCTAGGAAAAGGATGGATAGGACTCCACTACTTTTTTTCAAGGATTTAGAAAACCGTTGCTCACTAAATCTCCAACGTTTTAGTAACTCCTTTTCTGTTCCTCTGACCATTAATACAGCACACCCTATTAAAAGCATCATCCCAAATACCAACCAATAAAATTTAATGGTCAGATAGGCAATCAACTTTTGTCCATAACCATTCATGTCTGAATAAACGGGTAATGCTCTACCTCCAAATATAAATAAATCATGGTCAACACCTAAGATCTGTATTAGAATCATCCCTACAAAAAAAGCCAAAGTTAGAATAAACCCAACGAATTTACGATTGGTTAGAACCTGAAATAAAAAGGCTATCAAGGTATATAAGATTAAGAATGGAAACAGTTCTAGGAAAAACCCTCCAGCGTAAACCAACCAATCGTATTCATAAAAACCACTGACGGTCTGAAAGGTGACTCCATAAAAAATCAAAGAGAGTAACAGTGTCACATAGATGAATGACAATCCGATGAACTTGGCTAGAATATGGGTAAAGTCCCCAACGGGCGTGGCTGCAAAAATTAAATCAAATCCAGTATCCTTCTCTTTCCAAATAATTTCACCCGAATAAAAAACAAGAATAATAATGTAAAAATAAATCGACATCTCTTGAAGTTCTGCCAAGATAAAATAAGATTTAGGAAAACTATCAACCCCATGCACCGTTCCCAAATTGATAGAATTTATCAGAATAATAATTCCACTGCAAACGAGAATCGCTAGAAAAGAAACTTGCTTAAAAATAGAAATAAAATAAAACCAACTAAGCTGCGACAATTGAATTATCTGGCTTTTGAAATTATAAGATAGATTTACAACTGGTAACTTAATTGATAAATCAG
>CAZYAC010000050.1:15858-19337 GCA_964645475.1 uncultured Saprospiraceae bacterium
AGGATAAAAAAATTATAAAAATAAGGTGAGAAAGAAAAGGGCAATAAGTCATCTGGATGTCGCCAAGGCATATACTCTCCTAAAATACTTCCCCACAATAATCCACTAAAAATAAATAACAGTACAGCAAAGGATCCTAAAAATCGGCCAAGCAAATAGTCTTTTTTAGAAATCGGATTGACAAACATCAACGCTTGAAAATCATAAGAAAAATCTCTCAAAACAGGCGTGCCCATCACTAAAGAAACGATCATCATTAAAAGGGCGGTTAGGGCCGACATGGTTTTTGCGACAACGATAGGTGCATTCTTTTTAACGATCCCTAAAGATTTCCCCTCAAAAACAAAGTCTACTCCACCTAAGGCAAAAAGAAAAATAAATACAAAGAAGGCATAGGTTTCTGGACGCTTAATCCGATATTGAATTTCAAACTTAAATATTTCGTACCACATTTGTTGAATTGTTGAATTGTTGAATTGTTGAATTGTTGAATATTCTCTAAAAACATTTATTTCTCGCAAAGACGCAGAGGCGCAGAGGCGCTGAGAGGCAAAGACTTTTATTCGTGTATATCTTCTATTGTAAATATTTCAATTAGCATAAAACCTATTCCTTATTCATCTGAGAAAAATAGACATCTTCTAAACTTGCGGGGATTGCTGTAAA
This sequence comes from uncultured Saprospiraceae bacterium, assembly GCA_964645475.1. GTDB lineage: Bacteria > Bacteroidota > Bacteroidia > Chitinophagales > Saprospiraceae > JALZUU01. The sequence continues at coordinate 16,525 of CAZYAC010000050.1, forward strand.
TCCATTCTTTGGAGGGGTTTCGCTGAGAATATTGATTACTGGATTTCCTAAGAATAATTTTTCAGAAATGATTTGGTAGTTTTGAGTATAATCAGACCGTTCTTCTTTTCGAATGGTCTTTTGGTAAATTTTTCCTTTGAGATTTTCTAGAAGAGAAAGTGGTTTTCCAGAGAGCACTACCCTGCCTTTATTGATGATCGCCATTTGGGTGCAAAGCTCTTTTATATCATCGACAATGTGGGAAGATAGAATTACAACTGTCTCTTCACTGATCTCACTTAGAATATTATAAAAACGATTCCGTTCTCCCGGGTCGAGGCCAGCAGTTGGTTCATCGACAATCAATAATTTTGGATTAGTCAGTAAAGCTTGGGCGATCCCAAATCGCTGTTTCATGCCTCCAGAGAATCCACCTAGTTTTTGTTTTCGAACCTTATACAGATTGGTCTTGTGCAACAAGGCAGCCACCATTTCCTGTCTCATTTTTTTATCAGTTAATCCTTTTAAGACAGCAAGATGATTAAGCAAAACTTCAGCGGATATTTTCGGATAAAGACCATACTGTTGCGGTAAATAACCGAGGATTTTTCTAATTTCCATCTTATGATCTACACTATTTAAATCGCCAATCTCCACGGTTCCTGCATCCGGTTCTTGCAATGTAGCAATGGTTCTCATCAAGGTAGATTTTCCGGCTCCGTTCGGGCCGAGCAGACCGAACATACCTATTGGAATATCTAGTGACACATTTTGCAGCGCCTTTACGCCATTCGAGTAAGTTTTAGAGAGGTTGGTAATTTTGAGATGTTTCATTTTTTTTGATTTAAATTTTATTTGGTTATGAGGTTTACTAAACATTTGATGAATCAGGGTAGAAACTCAATAATTTAATCTATCTCTTTATTTGATGTTTAGTAAACCTACCTCTACATTATTTTTATTTTAAAACAAACTTAAAGGCCTTTCTATCGGTAAGCAAATTAGTGGGCCCAAAGGGTTTAGTAGAGGGATAGAAAGTAGAAGTGCGGTTACAAGGTGTTTTCATCCCAGTTTTCGATACGTTCGTCCCAGGTAAAAAACTGTTTATCAACTTACTTGCTTTGTTTGCATATCTTGACGATTATTGTGTATGGCTTGGTTATTAAAACATCCACGGATTATTGCTTATTGGACTTTTGCGATCATGGGAGGCGCGGCACTTATTGGTATCGAATCAATGGAGGATAGTGAACCTACTTTTTCGATTTTAGGTTTTTTCTATTTCTCTTTATTAACCTTTTTCGGCGTTCGCTGGCTAGTAGGCCAAATAAAATCTACCCTAACTGCAAAGCGGGAAAAAACCAATTTAGAATTAAAGCATCTGCAAAGTCAGATCAACCCGCACTTCTTTTTTAATACGTTGAATAATCTTTATGGATTAATCGAAAAAGACAAAGACCAAGCTCGGCAACTCGTTTTAAAATTATCTGATATGATGCGTTACAGCATCTACGAAGGGCAGCAAGAAACCGTCACAATCCAGGAAGAATTAAACTATTTAAAAGATTATGTTGAGCTTCATCAAATGCGTTACCATAAAAAAATTGATATAAAATTTGAAGAATCGATTGAAAATGAGAAGACTGAAATTTTACCATTACTATTGATCAGTCTTTTAGAAAATGCTTTTAAGCATGGGGTTGAAAATCTACGAGAGGGAGCTTTTGTCCATGTCATATTAATTGCGCTAGATGAGACTGTTTATTTTAAGGTAGTGAATAATTTTGATCCAGAAGAGCTGAACGAACAAATCGGAATAGGATTAGAAAATTTAAAGAGAAGATTAGAAATAGCCTATCCTAAAAAACATACGTACTCCTTTTCAAAAAAAGATAATATTTACGAAACTGAGTTAAAACTACGAACCAAATGATTCGATATATCATTGTTGACGACGAACATATCGCGCACGATATCATCAAAGAATATTGCGACTTATTACCCAATATGGAATTGGTGCAAAACTGCTATGATGCCTTCGAAGCCATTGCTTGCTTGAGTAAACAATCAGTGGATCTTATTTTTTTGGATTTAAATATGCCAAAAATGAAAGGCTTTGAATTCTTAAAAACGCTGACAAATCCACCAAAAATAATTGTCACCACCGCCTACAAAGAAAATGCGCTCGAAGGATATGAGCTCAACATCACCGATTATTTATTAAAACCTTTTAGCTTTGAACGATTTGTCAAAGCCATCAACAAAGTTAATATTACAACTAAAACCGTTTCCACCGAAAACCCAACTACTCCCATCACCAACGAACGATTCTTTTTTCGCTCCAACAAAAAACACATACAAGTAAAATCTCGGGATATTCTTTTTATCGAAGCCCGCGGAAATTATTGCAATATTGTCACCAAAGAAGAAACGATTACCGTCCGAGAAAAAATTTCCGACCTACTTAAATTATTACCCAATCAACTTTTTTATCAGGTTCATAAATCCTTTATCGTAGCCAAAGAACACGTCCGAATAATTGAAGGAAATAAAATCATCGTGGCAGGATATACGGTACCGGTTGGGAAGATTTATAAGATGAATATGAATGAGTTGTTGAAGTAGTTTTTATCATCTCCCTACTCCACTTTTACTACACGTACAGTTTTCGTTCCCGTTTCGCTTTCTATCTTTAAAAAATAAATACCGGAAGGTAAAGCTTCTAAAGACAATTCCACTTGATGCTTTCCTGCTTCCAGAATCTGCGAGGTCAGTACACTTTGCACTTCCTGTCCAATTTCATTGAATAAATTCAAGGTTAATTTATCCCGTTT
>CAZYAC010000051.1:0-10532 GCA_964645475.1 uncultured Saprospiraceae bacterium
GAATTGAAGTAGTCCGTGGGGCTGCATCCTTACAGTATGGAACTCAATTTGGAGGAATGCTAAATTTTAAGTTTAAAGAAGGACCCGACGATAAAAAACTAGCGGTCGAGACGATGCAAACGATCGGGTCATTTGGTTTATTCTCTTCTTTTAATAGTGTGGGTGGAACCGTTGGGAAAGTAAATTATTATGGTTTTTATCAATACAAACGTAGTGACGGCTGGCGACCCAATTCGGGATTGGAACAACACACCGCTTACTTGAGTGCGACAATCAATGTCTCTGAAAAATTTTCTATCCGTCCCGAATATACGCATACTCAATATCTTGCTCAACAACCCGGTGGGCTTACCGATGCTCAATTTGCTGATGACCCTCGACAGTCTAATCGCACCCGAAATTGGTTTGCCGTAGACTGGAATTTATTTGCTTTAAACCTACAATATCAACTGAGGGAGAAAACTCGAATTTCCAGTCAGTTTTTTGGATTATTAGGAGGACGAGATGCTATAGGAAATTTGGGAAATATTACGCAAATAGACTTTTTAGGAAATCGAGATTTCTTGAGTGATGATTTTAAAAATTGGGGAAATGAAACTCGATTTTTATGGCAGTATACCACCTTCCATCAACCTAGTACTCTGCTGGTCGGTGGACGGTATTATCAAGGATTAACGCTACGACAACAGGGCGAAGGAGATGCCACCGACCAACCAAATTTCACCTATTTAAATCCTGAAAATTTAGAAGGTTCTGATTTTGATTTACCAAGTCGAAATATTAGTTTTTTTGCAGAAAATGTTTTTAATTTTTCGGAAAGATGGAGTGTAACACCTGGACTACGCTACGAATGGATTCGCACCCAAGCGGAAGGATATTTTACGCAGATCAACAGAGATAACGCTAATAATATTATTTTTCAGGAGCGGTTTGATGAATCTAAAAACAGCGAACGCCAATTTGTTTTTTTTGGAATCGGAAGTAGTTATAAGTTGAACGAACAAACAGAATTTTACACTAATTTTTCGCAGAATTATCGGGCCTTAAACTTCAATGATATTCGGGTAAATGTCGGTAGTTTGGTTGTAGACGAAAATATCAAAGACGAAAGGGGATTTAATTTTGATGTCGGTGCTAGAGGTAAGCTTGGAAAATATTTTGACTACGACTTAAGTGGATTTTATTTGTCTTACCAAGATCGAATTGGCGCTATTTTAAAAAGTGTACCCAATGATGTTTTTGGCGGTGTCGTCAATAAGATTATTCGGTTCCGTACCAACGTAGCCGATGCTGATATATTTGGTTTTGAATCGCTGTTAGAATGGCAAGCATATGATTTTTTCAGACCTGACAGTAAAGATATTGATGCGAGTATTTTCACCAATTTATCGTTTACAGATGCTACTTATAAAAATTCCCAAGAACCAGGCATCACTGGAAATAATGTCGAATTAGTTCCACCTTTTATTTTTAAAACTGGCGCTAGTTTTCGTTATAAAAAACTAAAAGCAGCGTTTCAATACAGTTATACGGCAGAACATTTTTCAGATGCTACCAATGCCATTTTTAGTCCGATTGCGATTGAGGGAATCATCCCTGCTTACAATATAATGGATCTTTCTTTTTCTTACGAATGGAAATCCTTCCAGGTAGAAACGGGCATCAATAACCTTACTGACCAAGCCTATTTTACCCGCCGAGCAACGGGATATCCAGGTCCGGGGATTTTACCATCGAATGGGCGGAGTTTTTATGTGGGCTTAGGATGGAAGTTGAATTAATCAACTCCCAAAAACATGCGGAGTCATCAACATCCTACCATCTGCATCAACGATCATAATCCATCCAGTAGTATCTTCTACTTCCACTCTTCCTCTCTCGTTTCCAATCCAAGCACACTAGTCGTTTCCGTTCTTATTTTTTCTAAAAGGTTTCCATCTTCGATTAGAGATTTTCCATAACTAGGAATCATGGTTTTTAATTGATTTTGCCAGGCCGCTGTTTTCATTTCATTTGGAAAACATTTATTCAATACATTTAACATAATTCCTACGGAGGTGGAAGCGCCTGGTGATGCACCCAATAACGCCGCTAGGCTAAGAGAAGAATCCGTAACGATCTCTGTACCAAACTTCAGCACCCCGCCTTCGTCTTTATCCTTTTTTATAATCTGAACCCGCTGTCCTGCAATAGCGAGTTCCCAATCTTCCATTCTAGCTGTAGGATAATATTTTTGGAGCGCTCCAAATCGTTCTTCGGGCGATTGAATCACCTGTTCAATCAAGTATTTAGTCAGTCCAATATTTTGTATACCCGCCGAAAGCATCGGCCAAATATTATGGACTTCCAAGGATAGCGGAAGATCAAGGTAGGAACCGTTCTTTAAAAATTTGGTAGAGAATCCAGCGTAAGGCCCAAAGAGTAAGGATCGTTCTCCATCGAGCATACGCGTATCCAAATGCGGAACAGACATCGGCGGAGAACCTTCTTCCGCTTTTCCATACACCTTAGCTTGATGATGTTTTACAATTTCAGGATTGGTACACTTCAGCCATTGTCCACCAACCGGAAAACCGCCATAACCGCGTGCTTCGGGAATATCGCTCTTTTCGAGTAATGGTAAGGCACCACCACCTGCTCCGATAAAAACGAAGTCAAATTTCGCAGTACTTCCCTGCCCCGTTCTCCTATTTTTCACCTCAATTTCCCACTCCTCACCAGCTCGGTCGATATCTTTAATTTCATGTCCCATTTTCAATTCTACTCCATCACAAGATTCGAGATATTCGATCATTCCACGGGTAATCGCACCAAAATTTACATCTGTACCGATGGCCATCCTGGTGGCAGCAATTGATTTATCGGTATCGCGTTCTTCCATAATCAGCGGCATCCAAACTTTCATTTCTTCAAAGTCTCTTGAAAACAACATATCCGCAAAGATGGAATATTGGGTAAGTGCATTATATCGCTTCCGTAAAAACTCTACATTTCCATCCCCCCAAACGAAACTCATATGCGGAATATCATTGATAAAAGCACCATCACTTTTTAGGTCTCCCTTAGTTTTAAGATAGGCCCAAAATTGTTTAGATAATTCGAAGCTCTCCGCAATTCTTAAGGCTTTGGAAATGTCAATCGTTCCATCTTCTCGTTCAGGAGTATAGTTCAATTCACAAAAGGAGGAGTGACCGGTACCGGCATTGTTCCATGCGTCGGAGCTTTCAGCCCCTACCCGATCCAAACGTTCGTAGATGGTCAAATGGGCGTCCGGCATTAGCTTTTTTAGAAAAACGCCGAGCGTAGCGCTCATAATTCCTGCGCCGATTAGGGTGATTGATTTAGGCATGTGGATTTTTTTTTGGAAAGATACGGGAATTTGTTGATTTGAGAAGCCAAACTCACGGATAGAAGAAGACAGATTATTCCAAACAAAATTGAATTAAAAAACCGGATACAGTTTGAATTATATCCGGTTTTCATAAGGGAAAATTTCTTTAACTATACTTTTTTCTGTGCCAACTTCTTTTTCATTTTTTGCACTTTTGGTCCTACCACATAAACGCAGTATGGATTCTTATCTCCCATTCGGTTATAGTAATTTTGATGGTAATCTTCCGCAGGATAATAATTATTAAGTTCTGTAATTTCAGTAACAATTGGATCCGGCCAAAGGTCAGAGGCATCTGTACGTGCTAAGCTTACCTCCGCTATTTTCTTTTGTTCTTCATTGTGATAAAATATCGCAGAACGATATTGTGGGCCTTTATCATTGCCTTGTTGATTGAGGGTCGTAGGGTTGTGACTTTGCCAGAAGACCTCCAATAATTCTTCGTAAGAAATTATGGTTGGATTATAACTAATACGAACCACTTCAGCATGTCCACTTTGCTTGCTACAGACTTGTTCGTAAGTAGGATTTGCAATATGTCCTCCAGCATAAGCGGATACCACGGAGTTCACCCCTTCAAGTAATTGGAAAACTGCTTCTGTACACCAAAAACATCCGGTACCGAGCGTGGCGAATGCTTCTTCTTGATTGGTCATCTTATCGTTTGAAAGATCCATTTTTTTGTTCTTTTTATGAATAATCATAACATCTTTTCCAAAGAATATGTTCACCTAATCTTCCTTCATCCCTTAGTTAGATGATCTAATTGGTTGAATATTGGAAGGCAATATCCAATGTCCAATATTTTAAACAAGATATGAATTACGGATCGGCAAAAAATATAATTTTACTAGAATGATAGGATTTATCTCTTCTTCTGCCTTGGAGCTTGCCAATCTTCTCTTTCGGCGAAATCAACAATCCTTTTCATAAATCCAAGAATGGACAAAAAGACCAAGTATCCGAAAGTGAGTACAAAATATATCCATTTATAAGGACCAATTTCTTCGATGGATAATGCAGAAAAAAAATAGGCAATCCCTGCGGAAATAGCCGCCAGAACCGCAAAAGAAAGCATGGACCGGCCCCAATATTTATTCAAGTCCTTACTCACCAAACTGACCACACTATTAATAATAGCGAAGAAAAGTAAAAATGAGGTAGCCGTAGTCCAAGGAAACTGGTCACTCACATTCATAATACCGATAGCATTTACCAGCTTTCCCAAGATGGTAATACTTAGAATCAGCGATAAAACAAGCCCAGCCTGTAGAATAGGGTCATAAGCTTTGTCGTAAATAGAACTTTCGGTATTCTTCATAGCATAGAAATAGTTATTATCCCGAATTGTTGATAGTTTTATAGTCTAATTTAGTTTTATGAATAGAAAATTACACTTTTTTTTAATACTCTTTCTTTGTAGTCTCATAAGTTATGGACAAAATCGGGAAATTTGGGAAATCCAAGGAAACGGATCAACCAGTCCATTTGCCAATCAAATCGTCACTTCAGAAGATAACATCGTAACCATCGTGTTTAACAATCTGCTCTTTGTTCAAACGCCAGACGAACGGGCAGATGCCAATATATCTACCTCTAACGGCATACTGGTCAATATTAGCCCCAGCGTTAATGTTCAAGTCGGTAATCGCATTACACTAACCGGTAGAGTTGTTGAACTCAATGGAATGACACAATTTCAGTCTTCTGGCCTAACCCTCAATGTTTTAAATAACTCCAATACGATTCTTCCGACACCTGTGGAGCTAAACGATAATTTTCCAGACGGAACACCCACTACTATTCCACAGCTCGAACAAGTAGAAGGCATGCTGGTTCATCTACCTCAAGCGGTCACAACCGCTACGACTAATTTTGACGGAACCACTTCTATTGTTGCTGGATCTATCCGAACTTTTCGTGAACCAGGTCAGCCTTTTCCAGGAAGTTCAGGCTTACCAGTCTGGGACAATAATCTGGAAAGATTCGCATTTAGACCAGCTGCCCTTGGACAACCAAATCTAAGCGATTTACCTGGAGGCACTTCGCTCAACGCCAGTGGAATCATCAATAATAATGGTGATGACTACGAACTTTGGCCAACTGCTTATCAAGTAGAAACACTTACCGATCCATCTCCTGTTCGAGAAAAATCTGGTAATGAAATTCTCGTGGCTTCTCTCAATATGTTGACTCTTTTTGATAACGAACCGGAGTACGAAGACCGGCTACAAAAATTTGGATTATTTATTACCGAGCAATTACGATCTCCCGATATCATCGCATTACAAGAAGTGGAAAGTTTAGCAGTTTTAAACGAACTAATAGAAGTTATCGAAAGCCTTGATCCAGAAGTAGATTATACCGCTTATCTGAACGTTTCGAGCAGCGGTGACTTTCCCATCAACTTGGGCTATTTGGTGCGCCCGATTCTTAATGACGTAACTATTACCGCACTAGGCACCAACGAAAGTTTGAGTATTGGAGGTCGAGTACATGATCGTCCGCCATTGTTGCTCGAAGGCAATTTTGCCACCATGCCTATCACCCCGATAAAAGTATTAAATATTCACAACCGTTCGCTGAATGGTATCACTGGTAACAATAGTAATTTTGTCCGAACCAAAAGACATGAGCAAGCCATTTCGGTAGCCCGAATGGCACGAGCCATACAAGATGAAAATCTAATTATTTTAGGAGATTTTAATGCGTACGAATTTTCGGATGGATATGTTGATGTTTTTAATCAAATTGCAGGAACGCCTTCTCTTGGTGCTCAATTTGAAATAGAACCCATTCTAGATAACCCACTAATTACCTACGTAGATTTATTACCAGAAACAGAAAGATATTCGTTTGTTTTTAGAGGTAACGCTCAAATGCTTGATCATGTACTCTCGACCTCATTAGATGGACTTTCGGTAACTGGATTGGAGTTCGCCCGAGGAAATTCGGACTATCCAAGTTTTTATTTTGATGACCCCAATACGGCACTACGCGTAAGTGATCACGATGCTCCCGTCCTCTACCTAGAATTAGACAGTGTACTTGGAACGCCGGAAATTCCTTTTGCAGCAGAAGGGGTTATTTCTTTTCCCAATCCAATAACACTCAATGATCCAATCGTCATTAATCTTCCTACTGGTGAAGATCAACAATTACTGCTATATCAGATGGATGGAAAATTGATTGATCAAAAAGATCTAGGATTTATAGAAAGAGGAGAAACCATTTTGGAAAATCCTTTTTCAGTGGAAACTTCTGGCTTGTTTATTTTGCGGTTAAAAGGATTTGGAACGGATGTTTCTAGATTGGTTTTATTCGCTAAATAATAGACATCGAACGCTCCTTAATTTAAATATGATGAAGTTGTTGGTTTGCCCGCAAGAACACGGATTTTTTGCTAGAACGCAGTTGGCCCTCTTTTTATATAAAAAGAGGGCCAACTAAACTAGCTTATCAATCAACCATTCAACCATTAAATGGTAAATCGCAACCCTAGGTTAAAGGTATTTGCTACGCCATTTCTGCTTTTGACAAACTTGGTGCGGAAGCTGGTATATAATAATTCTATTTCAAATTTTCGTGTCACTTGGAGTTTTGTTCCTAGTCCGAGTTGGTGAAAATAATCAAAATCAGGAGTGAAAGCAGGTGCATATCCAGCCAAGGAGTAAATGGTCACTTTTTTGTCAGGGAAATAGCTAAAGATAACCGTTGCTGGCAAAGAAATTTTATCAAAACTTCCAATATCTTCCCAAAGAACATCTAATTCAGCAAAGAAGGAGAAGCGAGTACCGATGGATTTATCATAGAAAAACTGCGTCCAAAAAGTAGCACTATCCCACTCGATAAAAGGCTTATCAGCAATACCTTCTAAATTGGAACCTGTCGCAAAAGTAAGGGTAGATTGTAAGGAAAATCCAGACCACTCAGGAATAGGAGCCCAGCGAATACGTGGACCGATACCCGTAATACCTGAACGACCGGAATCACTACCCGATAAATCATCTAAACTCTTAAAAACAGCAAGTGCATTTCTATCCGTACCACTATTAAAGGTACGACGATAATTTAAATTAAAACCCAAATTAAATCTTGGAGTGAGACCATAGAGTGCACTGATAGAAGTCGTATTGAACGTACTGCGCTGTAGAAGATCTGTTTCAGCCTCACTGTTGGCAATTTGTTGACTAAAAAGATTATTAAATACTTTTAGTTCTATTTGACCTTTAGGAATGGTAGCAGAAGTTACATAACGAAAGGCATTAGCACTCTCGCCCCCTCCTCCAGTAGTCAAGGATGATCCCGTGTTTTTAGTATCATTAATAGACCAATCATAATCGTAGTAAGCGATACTAGAGGAGGTAGGAATCGCATTCGTACGGAACCGATTAATATAATTTAGAACATCTTTTTTTCCACCACCAAAATCGGTGTTATACCACTGAAAAATTTTAGATAATGATGCTTTGCTACCAGATACTCTAATAAAATTTGGATCATTGATCGCAGCGGTAGTTTGTACATCTAATTGATTCTCAAGATTATCTGCTTGGTAAGCAAAGTCGGTAATGGGAGGACATCCAAGGGCTCCACAAACCAAAACAAAGTGCAATCGTGGATCTGAATATTTCTTAAATATGAAGTCCTTTTCAAATCCATTTAGAGTATATTTTTTCCCAGCCACTCTAACTTTATTACGATCAAAAAACCCACTCACTTGCTGCACACTTCCTAACGGATAATTATCTGCGGCAGAAGAAATGACGAGTAAATTGTAGGCATTAATATAAAATGCTTTCGCATCATTAGATTTTTCCTTTACAGGCTTTAGATCAGCTACTTGGGCAACTAAAGCTCCCAATTGGGCATCGCCTTTTATTCCTTCATAGTCTACCTTGCCATCCGTCACATAAGACTTAAGCAATTGATCGTATTCGGCTGTCCATTTTTCAATCGTATTTTGAGCTGAGAGAAAAGCCGGTAGGATAAGCAAAAGGCATAGGGTTTTTAAATTTTTCATTTTGTCTCGTTTTGTTGATAAAGGATTTTTTATTATTAATCAAATACTACACCTCAAAAGAGAACGTGAATCATTTAGTTGTAAAATGATTCCCGTTTTCCTGTAATTTGTCCTGATGCAAACATTTCTAGTGTCGCTCTAATACCAAAAAGTCCCAAGCATTTAGGCTTACTTTCATATCCTTTTGGAGTGACATCGTTCCATTTCCAAAGACATTATTATAGGTTCCTAAAAAGGAGGCTCCTTCCAGCACTACTTCTTGGGGACGTTTAGAAAGATTTAAAATAATCACAACCTGGTCTTCATTTTTCTTACGCGTAAAAGCGTAAATATTCTCCTCGTTATTGGTTGTGATTTTAGTCAGTTCACCACCGGCTGTCCCATTCCAAAGCGCTTGGTTCTCTTTTTTCATTTTCAATAAAGAGGTATAGAAAGCTTCATATTCCAACTTATCCCAGTTGAGGGTATCTTTTTCAAAAAATCTTAATCGCTTTCTGTTACCTGCTTCTTGACCTGAATAAATCAACGGAATTCCATCAAAAGTAAAAGCCAATACGGCCATTACTCGATGTGCATCTCCCATCCGTTCGAACTCCGTTCCAGACCAGGTATTTTCATCATGGTTGGTAATAAAATGCAGGTGATAGCCTCGTTTATATTTAGCTTTATCTTCTACCAAATATTCGTCGATTGCTGTCGCATTCTCTTCCCCTTTAGCAATTCTATTCATGATATGATGGAAAGGCCAACCATAATCCATATCATATCCAGCCGTATTAATATTTTCAGGTTTGTCTGATTCGGCCAGCATGATGATTGGTTTAATTTTACGTAATGCAGCGATGGCATCTTTATGAAACTCATTTGGAATACTGTGAGCCACATCTACTCTAAAACCATCAATGTCTCGATCTTTTACCCAGAAAGCCATATCACTAATCATTTCTTTGCGCATTTCCATATTGTCATAATTCAAATCCGCAACATCCGTCCAACCCCAGGAAACACCCGTTTCAGGATCAATCGGATCAATGATATTCCCATCTTTATCTTGCGTGTACCAATCAGGATTTGCTTTGATCCAAGGATGGTCCCAACCGGTATGGTTTGGAACCCAGTCTATAATGATATACATTCCTAGTTCATGAATTTTTTTAACCATTTGGTCAAAATCTTCCATGGTCCCAAATTCTGAATTTAATCCTTTATAGTCAGCCACAGAATAATAGCTGCCTAGTCCCTGCTTTCTTTTTTCTACACTAATCGGGTGCATTGGCATAAACCAAAGGATATCCACGCCCATTTTTTTGAGCCTTGGCAGATGTGTCATAAATGACGCTATGGTACCATCAGCCGTGTATTGTCGTAGATTTACCTCATAAATATTACTACCAGGCATTGCATTCATTAGAGAACCTCCAAAATCTCCAGCAGTACCTGGCATTATTGCCTGATCCATAGCAGAAGAACCTGCGGTCTTATTTTCACTGGCCATATTTTCAGCATCCTGACAAGCAGTAAAACATAAAAATGAAAGCATTATAAAAATATAGGGAAAACGGTACATAAGATTTTTTTTAAGGTTAATTTTCGAACATGCAATTGCACATGGCAAATTTTTAATTGGAACGAGTAGGTTTTTTGCTGGTTTGTCCCATTTTTATTTGTGATTGTTTACCCGCCATCGGGGTTTCTCCTAAAAGTACCATCTGCATTCCTTCACCTTGGACTTTTGCTTTGGTAGGCAATATTTTTTCTTCCTTTTCAAAACTAAAACTTAATACACGTTCTGGTTCTGCTTGATATTTATACGTTCCTTTATTGGTTTCTTTATCGTAAATTCCGGTTGTAAAAGAAAAATCACCCTTCATATCAACCCAAGCACCTTTATAACGCGCATCTATTTTGGGGGTAGCTCCAATCAAGGCATATTCTATTTCCCAGAGACCAACCAAAAAAGCAGTTATATCTCCTTTAACGTGGACCGTTCCATCTGGATTAGTCACGATATTTGGATTATCCGCTGAATGATCATGTCCTGAATGGTCATGTCCAGCATGAGTGTCAGGATTAGCAGATGGGGCTGGATGTTTAACCTTGTCTGAACCACAGCTAACT
>CAZYAC010000051.1:10632-19270 GCA_964645475.1 uncultured Saprospiraceae bacterium
GTCAGGATTAGCAGATGGGGCTGGATGTTTAACCTTGTCTGAACCACAGCTAACTATTAATAAGAGGGAAAAAAGGAAAATTATGTTTTTCATGTTAAGTTAATTAAGGGAAGGTGTTCAAATATAGAGGTTGAAATTTATTTCATTCGGGTACTCCAAAAGTTGGGACAAAGTTAATAATTTTATAGAGGAGAAGAAATGGAAAAAAGTCCGAAAACGAACGAAAATTCACCAATTTAACTCGATAAAGGGTGGTTTAAACATCGCTAAGAAATCTTGTTCGTCTTTCTTAAAATCTCCTCTTAGGTCAAAAATCATATCAGCTTTTTCGTAGATAGGAGCTCTAAGTTCCAATGTCTCAGAGATATATTCCTCAATTTGAAGATTCGATTTGTTTTTTAATAAAGGACGATGATCTTTCTCTTCAATTAGTCGGTTGAAGATTAAATTTTCGCTGGCTTCTAAATATATCGTAGTTCCATTTTCTAGTAGAACATCCATTAGGTTTCCGTAGATCGGAAGACCTCCACCGGTAGCTACTACTAGATTTTTTTTAGTAATAAGTGTATTAATGGCTTCGCTTTCGCAATTGCGAAAAGCAATTTCTCCTCGTTCTGAAAAAATAGAAGAGATAGATTGGCCCTCTTGTTCTTCAATGAATTGATCTGTGTCAAGAAAGGTTCTATTTAAATGCTGAGCAAGTCGCTGACCGAGGTAGGATTTGCCTACCCCCATAAAACCGACCAGGAAAAAGGTATTTTTTCGTGGTTTTTTCACTTGTTAAGGAATTGAAAATAAAATTGTTTAATTACGATACGGTAATTTTTCTAAGTAACTTATCATCAACAGTGCGGTAACTTTTTAGATTAGCTAATTTTTGAGATTAATTTTCAATCACTTTGTCTCAAAATCAAAAATTATCGAACCATTGAATTAAAAAAACGCACCACGAGGTAATCGTGATGCGTTTTGAGGCGTGTAAATTTAATTATGCGCCCAGGTAGTTTTTCAATAGTTTGCTACGTGAAGTATTCCGTAGTTTGTTAATCGCTTTGTCTTTAATTTGTCGGACTCTTTCGCGGGTAAGGCCAAAACGTTCCCCAATATCTTCGAGAGACATAGGATGTTCGACGCCAATGCCGAAATAGAGTTTAATAACGTTACACTGACGTTCAGTCAGGGTACTTAAAGAACGTTCAATTTCTCGACGAAGGCTTTCTTTATATTCCAGTGCCGAATCGGTTCCTGGTGTTCCAAAGTTTTCCAATACATCGAGTAAAGAGTTGTCTTCTCCTTCTACGAAGGGCGCATCCATGGATACGTGACGTGCAGCGACCCCAAGGGTGGTCTCCACCTCTTCGGTAGGAATTTCCAGTAACGCGGCTAGTTCATCTGAAGAAGGTTCGCGTTCGTAGGCTTGTTCCAATTCGGAGAAAGCTTTGTTAATTTTGTTGAGAGAGCCCACTTTGTTTAGTGGCAATCGCACGATACGAGATTGTTCGGCGAGGGCCTGAAGGATGGATTGACGAATCCACCAAACGGCGTAAGAAATAAACTTGAACCCACGAGTTTCATCAAAACGTTGTGCTGCTTTGATCAAACCAAGGTTGCCTTCATTGATCAGGTCACTCAGGGAAAGCCCCTGATTTTGATATTGCTTGGCTACGGAAACTACAAATCGAAGATTAGCTTTGGTTAGTTTTTCAAGGGCCAATTGGTCGCCTTGCTTGATTCTTTGAGCTAAATCAACTTCTTCTTCCGGAGTTAACAAATCTACCTTTCCAATTTCTTGGAGATACTTCTCCAAACTTTGACTTTCGCGATTAGTAATAGACTTAGTAATCTTAAGTTGTCTCATTAAGGTAACAGTTTAAATAGATTAAATAAAATCAACGGCTGGGTCATCGTACGACGAGCCAAAAAAATTCTTTTTTAGTTAAATAGCTTAATTTTTACAAAAAATGATCTATCATTTGGTCGTTCTAAATACAATGCTTTGAATGGAATTAGTATGCTGCTAATGGGATGTACAACGTAAAAGCGATAAAGGTGTGCCGGTTCGTGAAAGGATTGAATGTTGCTATTGGACAATTGTAAGTTTAGTTTGGTTCAACCGAAACTTTATATGCCCCTTGGAAGTGGTGTGGAAATGATCCATTTTTTCTTTAGGGGGATATGAGGTTTCTCTCTTTCTATCCAAGCAAAAATACAGTTTAATTATATCGTTGTCAAGAAATTTTATTTTGAGTCACACATTTTTTTCCAAATTCCTGTTTGAACATCCTATTTTTTTAGGATTAAAAATGGAGAACCTAAATATATTTAGGGTAATTCTTTGTTAATATTTGGAAAAATCATTAAAATAAGTTTAATTGCGACAAAAGGGTATCACTGAAAAATGAAAAATATGACCATTTTTTTCGCTGATAGTCAAATAGTTATCAATCAAAGAAAAACATAATTATGGAAAGAGTTAAAATTGATTTAGAATTTATCTTTCGTGCTTCTCCAACTATACTTTACAAATTTATCACAACTCCATCCTGCTTAATACGCTGGTTTTGCGATGAAGTAGATATTCAAGGAGATGTTTTTACATTTGCATGGAGCGGCTCTGAAGAGATAGCAAAACTAATCGACGATGTAGAGGATGACCGTGTGCGCTTTCAATGGGACGATGCTGAAAGTGATAAAGAGTTTTTGGAATTTAGAATGCGTAAATCTCCTGTAACGAATGAAACTATTCTAGAAATAACCGATTACTGTGATTCAGACGAAGTAGCAGATCAGGAACAGCTTTGGAAAAGTCAAATTACTCAACTCAGAAGTGCAACAGGCGGATAGTCTGCCCCATTAAATACACCGGTGAAATAAGTCCATGTCTAAAAAACGAAAACCCACTGCTTCTAAGGGTTCTCCAACTAACAAGAATACTTCTTCTTCCAAAGGTTTTTTCAACCTTTATGGATTAGACCTTCGTAGTATTGCGTTTTTTCGTATTGCCCTTGGACTGAATATTATTTTAAATATTATTCAATACCGCCTTTTCAACATATCCGCTTTTTATGGTCCTGATGCGATTGTTCCTATCGGACACATCCGAACCTTCTACGGTGAAAATTTTTCCCTCCTTTTTTCCATCGAAAACGAAACAGGCGTTTTAATTTATTTTCTGATTACGCTCCTACTAGCCATACTTTATACCCTAGGTATTAAAAGTCGTTGGCTCTCTTGGCCCCTACTGCTCCTCTTTGCAGGGATTGTAAATCGCAATCCAATGGCCGCTCACGGCGTCGAATTCTTAATCGAGATCGCTTTATTCTGGGGTATCTTTTTACCATTAGATAATAGCTATAGCATGGCGCCCAGTGCTCAAGATTCAACTAAGGAGTTCCGCGGACTTTTCGCTTGGGGGATTTTATTTCAAATTGCCTTAGTCTATTTTACTAGTTTTATTACCAAAACAGGAGATCTATGGACTTCTGGTCTCGCTGTTTATAGCTTGACCGTTGATTTAACCCACGCCAATTTTCTTTCTCCAATCCTAGCTAATTTACCGGGTGTCTGTAAGTTTTTAACTTACTTTTCGCTCGTCATTGAACTCGCGCTTCCCTTTTTAATTTTCACGCCTTTTTTTAGTCGGAAAGCAAGAACCTTGGCGGCTTTTTTAATTGTCTTTTTACACTTTGGGTTAGCCAGTACCATTTACGTAGGTCCATTCCATTTTATCACTTTTTGTTTTGCCATTCTTTTATTGCCAGATAGTTTTTGGAATAAACTTAAAGTCGGAACGGAGAAAAATTTTGGGAAATTAAAACTCGGAGAATGGCTACTTCGTGATAAAATACCTGCCTCACTGCGTACTGTTGGTTATCGAGTCTGTCAAATTTTTATTGTGGTAATGATGGTGGTTATTTTTCAAAGAAATTTTCAAAAATGGGGCATAAATAGTTTTTTAGCAGATGGTATAAATGCCAGTCCAGGATTAGAAAATATCGCTCAGTCTACCCCATTAGATATTGACATAGTGACCGGTGTCTTTCGACAACCATGGTGGTTGTTTGCTCCCAACCCTCACAAAGACATGGGTACACTGGTAATACTCGGGAGAACGCAAGAAAACGAAACCATTGATATCATTAATAATCAAATTCTCAACGTCTCTAACGATCCAACCTATAACGTTCCTATCTTTGATAAATCTATTCAGAATAACTTCCGAAATATTAGATTCACTTTATCATTTTACGCTCGAAAATATCTGAATAAACTTCCCGAAGAGATCTATAAAAGATGGACCGAAAACGAATACCAACGCTGGATAAAGGCCCATCCCGATCAGCCCTTACTAGAACTCAGCATCTATTATTACGCCGTTCCAACTAAGATTGAAAATGGTCAAATCGTGCGTGAAAAAGGCTTTCTTCCACTCTACAGCATGAAAATTTAGTCCCCTGTTTTAGTAATGGTCAAACAATAATTTCCCGATTTGTGACTGGTACTTATTTTTCGGCCATTACTTAGTTAGCCTTTTATACGTATCTTTCCAGCATGCTAGAAAAGATCATATTTGGACTTCAATTAGGAGATCAGCATCTCCCTCGGTTTAGTAGTGAAATTACCGGAGGAGTTCAACTTTTGGGACCTTCCAATTTTCTTCAATATCTTGAGGAAAAATTGGGTTTAACAGGACATCCAAATAATAATGATCATATTCGAACGGAACAATATAGACAGGCCCTTAACCTTTGCGTTGGCACTGAATCAGCCGATTGTTTTCAACGTTCTTTTTCTGCTGATCCTTTCGCTACTGCTACCGCCTTATTGGAATTACGAGACGAGCTGGTCCTCAGTGGTTGGGATTTTTCAATCGAAAAAAATATGCCCACCAGGCTGTTTGGACTAGTAACTATCGAAAATATTTTAACGGGTAAAGAACATTCCATTGTCCTCGATCCTGGATTTGCAGATCGCTTCCAAATGGTAAGAGAACGATTGACTTGGTTGATTCCAGATTTTCCGGTGATTTATCTCAACGAACCAAAAGAACTCCTGCCGCCACATTTCATTATCATTTTTGACCAACTAGAAAAAATAGGGTTTTCCATAAAAGACTTACCAGCCAAACCTCTCTCGAATGAGCAGACGGATTTAGGTCGATTAAAAAAATCTATTCAAACACCAGGTGCTAAAAAGTTTACCCCTACTGGTGATGGTTCTTTACTCATTATTAAATCGAAAAGGGATACAGAACTAGCCGCCTGGATAGCCAAACTAATTGGTAAAAATCCGAATTTCGCCCCAGCATGTTTGATACCAGAAAAAAATCGAACCCTTGATCTATCGCTTAGTCAAGAAGGTTTACCCAGTCTAGGCATGCTCTCTGCCTCTTCCGCAAGACCTAGCTTACAAATTTTAAAATTAGTTCCTGCCTTCCTGTGGAATCCAATCGATCCTTATAAGATTATGGAGTTTGTAACCTTGGCCGTAAAACCGCTTTCAGATGACCTTGCGGTAAGGATCGCACGACAAATGGCCGCTACTCCAGGACTCCGTAGTGATAGTTGGTATGCGATGCAAGAACATTTTTTTGAACAATTGAGCGAACGTGCACAAAACGACAACACCATCCATGTAGCTGCCATTCGGGAACAATATAATTTTTGGTTTAATAGAAAACGATATAGCATCACCAAGTCCGTTCCTAAAACAGAGGTAATCGAAATTTATGATTATATCGCAGATTGGGCCAGACAAGAATTTTCGGATACAGATGAGCAAAATACTTCCCTCCTGGTTTTAGCAGAACAAGCTCGTAGAATTGTTGACTTATTATTTACGTTACCTCCAAATATGGATTTCCTGACGCCCTTACAATTGGAAAGAATTGTAAGGACCATCTACGAACCCGCTCCCATTACTTTTGAAGAACAAGCCGTAGGGCATCTCCCTTATACTTACCAACCTTCGTCGGTGATTAGTGCAGTGGATGGCTTACTTTGGTGGAATTTCATTCAAAATGAACCAGATCATTTTTTCTCTCGCTGGTACCCATCGGAATTGCAATTTTTCCAACAAAAAAATATCATACTCAATACGCCAGACAAGGAAAATAAATTATTGCTTTGGCAGCGAAATCGTCCTATTGTTCACACCACTGAACAGTTGATCCTTTGTATTCCAGGTAAGGTAAAAGGTTCTGAAGTTCATGCTCATCCACTTTTTGACGAACTAAATGCATATACCACTGAACTTACTAATATCACCTTAGATATCAATGAGGATTTTACGCCATCTATTTTTACAAAATTATTTGACTTGCCTGTAAAGGAAAAAATTCCTCACCGTAAATTATCTCGGCCACAATTATTTATTAAAATAAATCAACCGGGACTCGCCAATCAAAATGAAAAAGAATCTTTTACTAGCTTAAATGATCTTTTTTATTATCCTTATCAATGGGTCTTCCGTCATAAAGCACGATTGCAACCATCTAGTATCTTAAGTATCGTTAAGGACGTGACTTTAATGGGAAATTTGAGCCACCGTTTTTTTGAACTATTATTTAAAGAAGATATTAGAAAAATGGATCGGGCTGCCGTTGCAGAATGGATCGATGCTACCGCTCCAGATTTATTAAAAAAAGAAGGAACGGTATTATTAATGTACGGCCGAGAACCTGAAAAAATATCCTTTTTAAATAAAGTAAAGTACGCCGCTTGGAGCCTGGTAGAAATGATCCAGCAAAATGGTTGGAAAGTTCGTGGAACAGAGATAGGACTTGGCGGGAAATTTGCGGATTTACCTATTAATGGAAAAGCCGATTTAGTACTTGAACGAAATAATGAAATCGCGGTAATAGATTTGAAGTGGCGAGGAGCGAAATGGCGGTCCAATTTGATTAAAAGCGAAGAAGATCTGCAATTGGTCATGTATAGCCAGATGCTCAGTGAAAAATCTGATTGGGCGCACACTGCCTACTTTATTTTGGAAAATGGAAAAATGATCAGTCGAAATAATGAGGCATTTAAACAAGCCATTCCTGTTTCTCCTGATCAAAACTTTAAAGAAGTAAACCAAAGGATCTGGGATAAAATGATCCGTACCTACCAATGGCGATTACAGCAATTAGCGGATGGAAAGGTTGAAATACGTACCAAGCAAACCGCCGGAGAACTGGCAGAGGAGTATGGCGCTGAGCTATTGGAATTATTAGAAATGTATGAAACGGATGCACCTTTTGACAACTATCGAACTTTGATAAATGTAGAAGGTTAACAAAGGCTATTGGCGTTTTGCTAGTGCCATAGGTAGTAAATAAATGAGTATTCTCAATTAAAACTGCAACTGCAACCTCAACTTCAATTACAAATTTTAAAAACTGGAAAGTTGCCCTAATTTAGGAGAAAAATCAAGTTGAAGATATAACCATTGAGATTGAAATTGAAGTTGCTCTTTAAGTTTAAAATAGGAGGAGAGAAGTTTTCATCATCTACGCTAAAACTTACTTCTCAAGGCACTAGTGAATTGCTTTTTACACTCTTATTAACGCAGTAATAAAGCAGTACAAAAAACCAATGAGAAAAACTTTATGACATACTTTAGCTTTTAATAAAATGACTAAAAAAATATTCTTTTTCTGTTTCCTTTTCCTCGTCGGAGGTCAATTGTTTGGCCAAGTGATTACGGGTACGGTGACAAATGAAGAAGGCAGTTTTTTATTTGGTGCCACGGTCATCTGGGATGAAACTACGATTGGAACTATTGTAGATGAAGACGGTACTTTCTCACTGCCTCGTCAAGATACGATTGCTTTGCTACGGATTGATTATGTTGGTTACGAGTCAGCTTATGTGGAAGTACTTCCTGAAGAAGAAGACCTAGCCATTATGATTGAAGGCGTTACCGATTTAATGGCCGTCGAAGTGGCAGCTGAGCGTCGCGACAATTATGTTTCTACCTTAACCACCCTCAATGTAGAAACGATCGGTTCGGGTGAATTCCGCAAAGCACCTTGTTGTAATTTGGCGGAGAGTTTCTCGACCAATGCCGCAGTAGATGTAGCTTATAGCGATGCAGTGACTGGTGCTCGAGAGATCAGAATGCTCGGATTGCGTGGCGCATATACGCAGTTACTGGTAGAAAAAAGACCTTTAATGACTGGCCTCGGATCCGCCTTTGTGATGGAATATATTCCTGGAACTTGGCTCGAAAGTATTCAAATATCTAAAGGAACCGGAACTGTACAAAATGGTTATTACGCCATTACTGGACAAATCAATACAGAATTGGTAAAGCCTTGGTTGGATAAGCAATTTTTTATCAATGCCTATGGATCCACCTTTGGACGAGGCGAGTTAAATGTCCACCTTAATCAACAATTAAACGAAAAATGGAGTTCGGGTCTTTTAATTCACGCCAGCACGCGAAAAAACAACTTAGATCAAAACGACGATACCTTCTACGATACCCCTCAAAAGACCATGTATGATGGAATATGGCGTACTTTTTATCGAGGGAACTTTGTACGTTTCCAATTGAATGTACACGCACTTCGAGACCGACACACCGCAGGACAAATTCCTTCTAAAGCAGGTGCTTTACCCTATATCATCAATCAGGACAATGACCGAGTTGA
>CAZYAC010000052.1:0-1224 GCA_964645475.1 uncultured Saprospiraceae bacterium
AGCCAACTTATCCGCCAGCATAGAACTTCCTTTATGATCAGGATAAGTTTTTAATTTTTTCAATAATTCTGTCTTAAATTCCATTGGAAGAATTATCCCATCCGAATTGGCCACTACAATTCCTTCGTGAATTAACTGAAGGTATTCTCCTTCAATTTTTGGGTCTTTAAAAATCAAACAAGTATTTTCATTCAATACTTGTAAAGCTCCCAATGAAGCACTCTCAATTAGTTTTTTCCATTGGGCTAGTTTGAATTTACTTGTTTGTTGAATATCAATATCGGAATTTGCAAATAATAGTTTGAATGCGTTTGCAAGTGGAAGATCAGGCAAAACAATTTTGGGTACCCTTAGCTGTAAATAAGATTTATCTGATTGCTGTTGTACTGGACAATCAATGATGGTTTCTAAAATATTTTGGGCGGGTAATAATCCTTGAAAATCAGCTGACAATTTTAAACCATTTCTAAAAACAGCTAACTTAGTATCTGGTCCAACAAGATTACGAATAGACGCTTTTGCGGCGTCCAAGTGATAGGTTTTTAGACAGACAATAATCCAGTCAAAGGAGCCTTCGCTAGAATTTCCAATTTCTACAGGGTAGCTGTTTAACTGACCATCAAATTTAATTTGAATTTCTTTTTTTGGACTTCTGTTAAAAAAGAAGAGTTGATTATTTTTATCCTTTAACAAATATTTTGACAATACAGATCCAATTGCTCCAAGGCCGAATATGGCGATCTTAGACATAATTTTTTGTGGTATATTGGTAGGTAGATACAATGCATGCCTTGTATCTACCTAAAATTTCGGACAAATGGTCTTTACTTTACGTTCAGCCGGATGCGTATAAATTAAGGACAATTCAAATCCACCACGAGAATTATTCGCCTCTTGTAAATCGGAAACAGTCACGTCGTAACTGACTCCAAAATTAAAGCGATTCAATTCTAAAATAGCGGTTACTGCTATCGACTCAAAGTAAAAGCGGCTAGTTGGGGTACTTGAAAAATGAGGCCACAATCCCATACGAAGGGCAACCTCATTCCAATCATGATTGTTATAGCGAACATTGGCACCTGTGGTCCATGAGGTAAGCACTCCTTGCTTCATAAATATAGCAGCCGGTAGAATACTAAACTGATCGGTGAATCCAATTTCACCTCCCATATGTCCTACAATTCGATTATTTAAACTTTCAGCACTATTGTCAAAAAATGATAT
>CAZYAC010000052.1:1324-19206 GCA_964645475.1 uncultured Saprospiraceae bacterium
ACTCCCGTCATCGCAGGATTTATTTGTAAGGGCGCTGCATAAAATTGCGAAAATCTCGGATCTTGCGCTCGGCTTTCCGTTACACTAAACTGACTTAACAAGATCACCATCACCAATAAATACCATCTACTAAAATTCATAAATCCAATTTAATCTTTCAAAATAAAAACGCCACTAAAAAAACATTTGACCCAATCGGTTATCGCAATAAAGTGGTATGTCCACTCGCAAGCTTTTCCGTTCCATCAATAAATTCTACTTCTGCTTTCCAGGTATAAACTCCCGTTGGAGATCGCTTACCTCGATAAGTACCGTTCCATCCAATGTTCAATAAATTAATATCATAGTTTCCAATACTATAAAGCAAAGTTCCCCAGCGGTCAAAAACCACAAAAGATTTTACCCTTGCACCTTCTGCACCATGCACCGTCAATAAATCATTAGCACCGTCGCCATTTGGTGTAAAGGCAGTGGGCACAAAAATCTGACTAGTTTTATTAATCTTAATGGTAATCTCGTCTGTGTCCTCACAACCATTTTCGTCTACCCCGTACAATTCATAAGTGTTACTAAAAAAAGTTTGCACCCAAGGATCAGTACAAGGTAAGGAATCTATGGCACAGAATAAAGTCCCCTCGAATAAAGCCGACCAACTTAACTGTACATTTCCGACATTATTTTCAAAATCTGGTGCCAATTGAATACTATCTCCAACTTGTAATTCTACATCGTCGCCAGCTAGCACTGTAAATGCTGGTGGGTCGGTAATGGTTACACTATCCACCAAAGTACAATTGGTTTGATCTCGGATATGCACTGGATAAGTTCCTGCTGTTAATCCAACTAGCGTATTCGTACCAAAATAATTTTCATCATCCACGCTATAACTAAATGGTCCAACACCACCTGTCACCGTTGCTATAATCCGACCATCTCGATCTCCAAAACAGGATGGGTCTACCACCTCAAAACTAACCATCATCTGTTCTGGTCGACCAACAAAGATCGTATCGAAATGCTGGCATCCTTCTGCGTCGGTTACAATCACGCTATAATCCTGAGAAGATAAACCATCTATTTCTGCGGTTGTTCCTCCGTTGCTCCATTCAAAATTATAGCCCGGTGTTCCACCCACCGGTTCTGCTAAAATTCCTCCAATAGCTTGACCTTCACAACCGTTTGGAGATACGGTCAACCGCGCCCATAATAACGGAGGTTCTGATAAAACAAAGAAAGAGTCCGTTGTACATCCAAGATCATCTGTCACGGTCACCCTATAATTACCGGCAGCTAAACCATCGATATTGTCGGTCGTGGCGCCTGTGCTCCACTCAAAGAAATGATTAGCTGAATTACCATTTACATTTGTAATTTCAACACTTCCATTTTCATCTTCAAAACAACTAGGATCTTCTGATAATACGTTTAATGAAATTTGATCCGGCGCTCGTAAAAATTGACTGGTATCTCCTACACATCCCTGTAAATCGGTAACCGTTACCAAATAAGTTTCATCGCCCTTCAAATCAATCACCACCATGCCTGTTCCACCAGTTGACCAACTATAAGAATAATTATTTAAATCGTCAATTACGCCATCTCGTGAAACAACATTAACGGCCATTCGCCCATCCAAGTCTCCAAAACAACTAGGATCTGTAGAAGCAATATTTATTTCAATTTCTGAAAATTCCTGAATATCAATCACTGCTTCTTCACTACAACCATTATTATCAGTTACCTCAACTCGGTAAGTACCTACTCCCATATTAGTCGCAATAGAATCCACACCTCCACCATTGGTCCAGGAATATTGATAAGAACCCATTGCTGGTGTTCCTCCTTGTACCGTAACAAACGCGCTACTATTACCTGCTTCAAAACAAGCGGTATCTCTCTGTGCAATGGTTACGGTAATTGGAGCAGCAGGCTCTGTCACCATTGTCGTAGCCGTGGCAGAACATCCCAATACGTCAGTTACGGTGACTCCATAATTTCCGGCCACTAAATTACTAGCATCTGCCAAATCATTTCCATTAGTCCAAGAATAAGTATTTCCTTGATTTCCGCCATCTGTCGTACTGACAATCATTCCTGTATTTCCGCCAAAACAAGCTACGTCACTCGGCGTAATCTCAATGGTCAATGTATCTGGTTGTAGGACTTCAACCATTGTTGTTGCCGTACAAGTATTTGCATCTGTCACGGTAACGGTATATATTCCAGCAGGAAGACTAACTGCGGGATTACTAAATTGCGCATTATCATCATTCCAAAGAAAACTATAAGATCCAGTTCCACCCATTGGCATTACTTCTGCCATTCCATCATTGAGACCAAAACAAGTTACCGGAAAAGCCATAGAGGTTGGAATTTCCAGGGTGCTGGTTGACATCACCTCCACACAATCTTCAATCGTACAACCCATCATATCGGTAGCCGTCACACAATAGTTTCCACTTGATAGACTACTTGCAGTTGCTGTATTTTGTCCCCCCGCAGCCGTATCCCATTGGTAAGAAAAGGAACCAGCTCCACCTCCTGCCATGGCCGTTGCACTTCCGTCTGTAGTATTGGAACAAAGTGGCGGAGTACTCATTATATTTAGGGTTATTTCTGTACCATTCGGAACATTGACATCTATTGTTTGAGAACAGGTATTCATATCCGTTACGGTTACCGTATAATCACCGGGAGGTAAGTCATTTGCCTGTGCGGTCATCTGACTACTTCCATCGCTCCATGCGTACTGATAATTCCCCGCTCCTCCACTGGCACTAACTGTGGCAGTTCCCGTTGGAGCATTAAAACAATCCACTTGGGTGCTACCAACCGTTAGCATTATATCGGAAGGTTCTATCAAGGTCACACAATCATTGGTTTGACATCCGTTTCCATTTACATGCGTAATCGTTACGCAATATTCTCCTGCCACTAAATTGGTGGGTTGTGGAGCGGTAGAAGTATAACTATTTGGTCCTGTCCAAGAATAAGAAACTACTCCAAGAGTATTTCCGGAAATAGGGATAACCATTCCACTGGCATTTTCAAAACAAGTTAAGTTTTGTGGTTGTAAGCTAATTGTTATTTCTATTGGATCTATTAAAGCGGCCGTTACCGTTGCTGAACACCCTTTGGCATCCATGACCGTACCAGTGAAGGTGGTTATTCCGACATTGGTAATCATATTATTGGTTTCTCCACTATCCCATAAATAGGTATAAGGTGCCGTTCCTCCACTAGGAGTAAGCATGGCCGTACCATCACTTGCACCATTACAACTAATAGAGGTGGTATCTAAAGTTACCATTAATGGTGTTGGCTCTAAAACAATCACGGTGGCTATTTCACTACAACCAGCCTGATCACTTACCGTAACGGTATATGAACCCGCAGCAAGTCCAGGAACCATATCTGTATTACTCACAGGTACCGTATTCCATTCGTAATCAAACATACCAAAACCTCCAGTTGCCATGACGCTAGCCACTCCAGAGGCGTCTCCTGTGCAATCGACAGAATCCATACTGGTTGTCAGATTGATTGGAGTAGAAAGTGAGGTCAGTGAAAAAGAAACGGTATCACGGCATCCATCCGCATCAATTGCTATTATTTCTTGCAGACCAGCACCAAGTCCCATAATATTTTCCGAAAAGGGTCCTGCGCCATTGACAAAATATTCGATGGGATTGCTTCCATTTGCAGCCGTCAAAAGTGCTGCTCCGTTTAAGTCACCTTGACAGGCGGGTCTTTGGGTAGAAATGGTATCAATCGTCATCATACATGGAAAAGGAGTACATGTATTTTCGCCAACTCCAGAGGGACAATCAGACTCAGCTACCGCACGTACTTGAAGCGTTACCATTTGTCCAATGGACAGTCCAGTATATAAATAATTGAAATTACCAGTTGGAGCAGTCCATGTCATTCCTCCATCTAAACTCACTTCATAAGCCATCGCTCCGATATCATTCCAAGTAAAATTAACTTCTGAATTTGAAACTGGAGAACAAACTACATTAACTGCAGGAAATCCTAATGCTTCATCTATGACAATTGTATCAAAAGAAATACATCCAAAATCATCGGTAATTTCAACTGTATAAGTTGCTGGAAAAGCAGTAGGAGTTACTTCCGGTTCGGCACAATCAGTACACGATAAATCTGGACTGGGTGTCCAATTATAGGTTAAGCCATTTTCGATAGCAAAGGTAATGGTCCAATCTTGTAAAACACCTCTAAAACCATTGGAGGCATCACTAACTAAAAGACTCCAATCACCACTAATATTTTCTCCATTGAAGGCATTAAAACTTTCCTCAGGCAAGAAATCTCCTGTAAAAGG
Organism: uncultured Saprospiraceae bacterium; assembly: GCA_964645475.1. Lineage (GTDB taxonomy): Bacteria > Bacteroidota > Bacteroidia > Chitinophagales > Saprospiraceae > JALZUU01. The sequence continues at coordinate 5,670 of CAZYAC010000052.1, forward strand.
TGGACTACCGGCAGCAATTGGAGTTGTTGCAGACGCCGTAAAACAGGTTTGGAGATAATCATTTGCTAAGCTTCCGTTTTGGGTGGATAACGCGATTATTGTCCCAGCAGGAGACTTTAGTCCCAATACGACATCTTCTGTAGCTTGATGTGCTAGGTTAAGACAAACAGACATAATCTGCGCTTCTCCATTTGTTATTGCATCTGGGAAAACGAAATCCACAGAAGTTGGTACTTCTAACGGAATAGCTGGAGGGTACAAATTAAATTCTACCGTTTCATTAGAAAAGGCAAAATAACTAACTGATTCGGGTGCAATGGTATCTGGTGGGATCGCACTAATGGTAACTGAACTACCAAAACAGCTTACTGTATCTTCCATGAAAGTGGCAGACTCAATGCAGTCATAACAATCTGGATGCGTCGCAGGTAAGACGTCGATTAAAATTGTTGTATCATACATACAACCAAAATCATCCATCACATCTACAGTAAAACCAGCAACACCTGCCGCTATTGGTGAGGCGATGATAGAATCCTGCTCATAAAAAATTATAGAGCTTTGATCCCGCCAAGCCAAGTCTGTTATGGTCGGTGTAAACCGTTCTAAATCTGGAAAAAGATCCTGTGCAAATCCAACACTCCATTCAAAGATCCAACCATTATCAATTGCTAATTGATCAGTAATCGTTATGGTCCATTCTCCATTTAGGGGACAACCCAAAAAGGCGTCAAACGAATTAAGACTATTATAATCTCCGGCAGGTAAAGTATTGACTCCTGTTGCTTGTTCATATTCACTCCATGTTCCATTCGTAGCATTTGGCCGGAAACAATACTCAAATCCAACCCCTTGTAAAGGCGGAATATTGGTCATAAAATCATCCGTCTCGTTCGGAATACCTAAAAATACTTCTCCTCCTCCCATTAGGGATTGATCCTGCATAAGGACCGTAGTCCCATCTGGACAAGTCAATTCTAAATCCAGGTCATACATATAAGAATGTTCCATGAGCATACATACACCCAAGAAATCATTAATATCAGTAAGAATCTGACCAGGTGAAAATTCCGTAAATCTAATACTGGTTGAATAACTAATTCCATCTCCATCAGGTAATGCCAACGTGTCAGACAGTACTCCTTCATTTTGAAAACTTCCTGCATTCGGGCCTACGGATAGAGAGGCGGTGGTATCAAGTGTCGCTGCAGCAAGGGTAACGGTATCTGAAGAACAGATCACCGAAGGAATCATATCTGATATTCCAAAGCTTGGATAAGTAGAAACTCGAATTCGTTGTGAAATAAAGTTCGTATTTAAACATCCAAACTGATCAATAATTTTCAGTTGAACCGTGTATCCTCCGGGTTCATTATATACTTTAAAAACATTGGGTCCTTGACCTTCCGTACCATCACCAAAATCCCAAAAGAAATCTGATGTAGCATCTGAATGACTATAGACAGCTCCATCTTGTGGATAAGATCCTGCTCCAAAAAATTCTACTCCATCACCTGGACAAATATCAATGTATCCTGTATCAACTGGTGTTACAGCAGGAATACTTCCAACCAGGTTAGAAGTGATAAGTTGACAGGCGGCGATACAATTCATATCTGCACTCCAACCATCTGCTTCCCCTGCCCCATCGGAAGTAAACACCAACGTTAGGCATCCGGAAGGATTCACTGCTGTAGCCTGAATGATAAAAGAGCCTCCGGCTGGGAAGTCCGTTGCACAACTTAATTGCGTAGCTGTAGCATCTGGTCCGTCAAAAAAACAAAGATTGTCTCCGCCTCCAAGTTCCACACTTGGAAAAACCAACTGAACGTGGGTTCCACCTAATAAGTCGGGACATATAGTTGTGGTCAAATTTTCATTAGGTCCATAGCCTGCATCATTTCCTCCACTATCGGTAAAAAAACCAGTACACGAAGTAACGGGCGTTCCATCCATTATGAAGGTCTGTCCGTTTGCATAGAAGGCAAAGAACAGTAATAAGATTATAGTCAATTGTCTGGTCATTTCGGTTTTAATTTAATCCTTTTCGTAAAATAAATAGACCAATCCTTATTTCGCTAATGATTCGAAATATTGGGCATCTTCATAATTTATTAACGTGTATAATTCAGGGATTTACCTGGTAAGTGTGTAGTAAAGCACCGCTCGAAATTAAATTAATGAATAATGAGAAGTTTTTATTCTCCTACCAATATTAGCGTTAACCCAATTTTCGGCACTACTTGCTCCGACAAATTTATCGTTTTCAGGCATTAAATGGGCATTTTTGAGTAGTTTTTTGGTGCCTATCTGGGCTAAAAATCCTTTTATGCCCATAAAATGCAATTTCTAGTTCTTAATTCCGATAACCTAGCGCTTAATCTTTGTGAAATAGTAGAATTTTGGGGATATTGGCATTTTTCGTACCTCAGCCTTCTTATGAAAATTTTTTTCTTTTTTGTTTTTCTTTATCTACTTGTCTGCCTGTATATTTACTATAATCAGGAGTCATTTATCTTCTATCCTGATATTCTTCCGGATGATTACGAGTTTATCCATTTTGGGGATACCGCAAAAGAGATATATTATCAACCTTCATCCGATGTTAAACTCCATGCCTTAAAATTTCCGGTACCAAATCCTAAAGGGGTAATTTTGTATTTTCACGGAAATGCACGCGCTTTAGATAATTGGGGCTATATAGCCGCTGAGTTGTTACCAAACGGATATGATATAGTCCTCCCTGATTATCGAGGGTACGGGAAAAGTAAAGGTGTACGTTCTGAAAAAAATCTTTTTAAGGACGCCCGTTACATATTTGATCAGCTTACCGCTCAATATGGCGCTAATAATGTTGTAGTATATGGAAGATCACTTGGTTCCGGGATTGCTAGTTCTCTAGCTGCGGAGGTAACGCCTAAACTATTAATTCTCGAAACCCCTTATTATAGTATCGGACGACTAGCCGCCGAACAGATGCGATTTTTACCTACAAGTATTTTATTAACTTATAAATTTCGAAGCGACCTATTTTTACCGAAAGTAAAATGTCCCATTTACATTTTTCATGGAACAGAAGACGAGCTTATTCCTTACCAACATGCGGTTGATTTAAAGGCTTTGATACCAAGTATTGATTTTACAACCCTTCCGGGAGCCAGTCATAATAACCTTTCGCAATTCCCTTTGTTTAATGAAAAAATAGAAACAATTCTAAAATAATAGTCCTTGTCTTTTCTTCTTATTCTTAATTTTTCAATTAAATGCAAAAAGATAATTACCAAAATATTATTGATCAAATAAAAGGAACGTCTGCCAAACTAGTGGTGGTTTCTAAAACTCGTAGTTTAGAACAAATACGGCCTTTTTACGAACAAGGACAACGGATGTTTGGCGAGAACCGTGTCTCTGAACTGGTTGAAAAACAGGCTGCCTTACCTAAAGACATTGAATGGCATCTGATCGGTCATTTACAATCCAAAAAAGTAAAATATATTGCAGCGTTTGTAGCCTTAATTCACTCTGTAGATTCCCTGCGTCTTTTGGAAGAAATTAATAAACAGGCTAAAAAAGCTGAACGTAGAATTGCCGTTCTCTTGCAATTTAAAATTGCACAAGAAGAAAGTAAGTACGGGTTAAAGATGGCTGACTTAGCGGATTTCCAAGTCGAAGACTACCCTTTTGTGATCTTTAGAGGTGTGATGGGAATGGCCAGTTTTGTCAATGATAAACCACAGATAACCAGTGAATTTCGACAACTTACCTACTATTTTACTCAACTAAAAGCTCATCATTTTTCAAATTATTCTGACTTCACCGAAATTAGTATGGGAATGTCAGGAGATTACGAAATTGCTCTTGCGGAGGGCAGTACCATGCTTCGGGTGGGTAGTTTGGTATTTTAATCCCTTCTGTTCTACCAATAATTAGCGGAATAACCCTTATCTTTGTCTTGAAGTCATTCAAAAAGAATTAAACGAATTTTACTATGAATAAAACAACTGGCTATTTACTACTCCTTGCTCTATGGGGATGGACATTAATGAGTTGTGTCTCCCAAAATAGATTTAAAGAATCACAACAATTAACTGATTTTTATAGAATGGAGATTGACTCTTTGCGCGGTCTCACCGATAATGGATTGAATAATTCCTCTGAATTCAGTTACGAGCAGTTGGAAAAAGAAAAAAAGTCTACCGAAATGGACCTAACGGTTTTACAGGAAAATTACGATAACCTTAAATCATACAACAACGAAATTCTTCGAAAATACGATGAATTGTTATTACAAAATAAAAATTTGCTGAACTCTTCTTCTACAGATGTTCAGCAGATGGTCGGCAAACTCTCTCAAGCTCAAACAGTCAGCGATCAACAAACACGTTTGATTCAACGGTTAGAAGACCAAATTAAATCTTTGCAAGGAGATCTTACTGACGCCCGAAATACCGTAGCCACTACTCCTTCCGCACCACCTGCTCCAGAAGTAGAAGTACGAACCGTTGTTACCAATGATTGTGGTGATTACGAAAGACAAGTTAACGAACTCAATCGACTACTAGCAGATAAAGAGAATCGGCTCAATGGACTCCGTTCTAAAGTCAATCAAGCTTTACTTGGTTTTACCGATGCTGACTTATCCGTCACCGAACGCAATGGAAAAATTTATGTCTCCCTTAGTCAAAATTTACTCTTCGCCTCAAATAGTGATAATATTGATTGGAAAGGAAAAAAAGCAATTCGTTCGCTTGCTGAAGTACTAAAACAAAATCCTGATATTAATATTACCGTTGAAGGTCATACTGATCCCGATGGAAGTCCTGCCAAAAATTGGGACCTTAGTGTCCGCCGAGCCACTTCTGTGGTAAAGGTACTTACGCAAGCTCAAGTTGGTGCGGACCGAATTACCGCTTCTGGACGTAGTTTTTATTACCCAGTAGCAAGCAATGCCACTGCCGCTGGTAAAGCCAAGAATCGGCGGACCGAAATCATTCTCAGTCCTCGTCTCGATCAATTATATAAAATCATCAACCAGTAATATGCGCATCATCGGCTACATTGAACACCCTGTTATGAAGATTACCGTCTTTAAAGACAATGGTAAATTTTCTGCAAAATTTGAAACGGGATTGTTTGAACAAACTTATAAATTCAGGGAAATGGACGCCATGAAAAACCTTGTGGATGTTCAAGGTCTGGTTGATACTACCTTTCAAACGCGCGTTTTGGAAAATTTCCAAAGCATGAATCAGCTTAGAAATGAAGGCCTAGATCGTTTTTTACCAAAGCTTGAAGAAGAAGATTTTGAAGAAATAATTTAAAGGCTTTTGGCTATGAGTCCTTACTCCCGGCAGACAAGTATTTGCTTTCTTCTATCTCGAGCATGAAAAGTATAAGACCGTATATTTTACAAATTTGATTGCTATTCAAAAAATCTAACTTGGCTATTCGTGATTTTATTGGCGCGTTTAATACCGGAAAAGGTAATCAGGTATTGTTTGCTACCCTATTTGCTCGTCTGGTAAACTTCATTGTCAACCTGAGTATTATCCGGCTGCTGACCAGTGATGACTACGGGAATCTTTCTTACGCCTTTACCATTACTTCCTTTATCCTTCCTTTCATTGGTGGTGGTATTTTACCTGGCCTGATTCGTTACGGCGCCACTCGTAGTGGACAGCTTGAAAAAAAATATTATGTTCGTTTTGCGTTAAAACGAGGAATGCTCGTATCTTTAGCGATCCTTTTATGCACTTGCTTGTTAGCAAGTCTTGTAACACAAAAACTACCGGGAGCACTACCCTATTTACTCGTCTTTGTTTTTCAATTATTTGGTCTACTTATTTTTCGAAGTGTAGGCGCTTATTGTATGTTGGTTCACCGCAACGGTTGGTATGCTCGGCTTGAGTTTACGCTGAGTTTTTTATTTTTGGTGGGAAATATTTCCGCTGCTTGGCTATTTGGTGGAATGGGTTATGTGGTAAGTCTGGTCTGTATCCCTTTGGTGCTCGGTATCTATTATTGGTTTCGCTTTAATTTAGGAGATCGAGTTAAAAAAATTAATTTCACATTTAATACCAAGGAATTATTTGAATATGGTTTTTACACCAGTTTAGGAACAGTTCTCTCGCAGTTACTTTATGCAGTTGATATCTTGTTGATTGGAAATATCCTAACGGAGCCCGCCTCCGTAGCGGAGTATCGCGTGGCCAGTATCATTCCTCTGAACCTAGTTATTTTAAGTCACGCTGTAATGACGACCTTCACGGTAAAAGTGGCCCGTAACGCAGAAAAAAATCCTCAATTCGTTTTCGATTTTTATAAAAACTATCTGTCCATTTTTATTCCCATCAGTTTAGCCATTGTACTTTTCTTTTATTTTGGAGCGGACTGGTTGGTCCTTATTTTCGGAGAGCAATACCACAATCAAGGAGATTTGATGCGCATTTTTTCTATCGGGGTAGCCGGTGGTTTATTGATGCGTACACCACTGGGTAATATGCTACCTACCTTGGGATTTCCAAAAGTAAACGCCTTTTTATCGCTGATAATTTTGGGGATTAACGTTGCGGGAAGTTACTGGATGTTGCAACATTATGGGATCCGTGGTGCTGCAATTGTTACTTCCGCCATGTTTTGGTTATCTGGAATTTTTAGTTTGGCCGTTTTTTTGTGGTGGTGGCGTGGGGTCAAGCAAGTAAAAAAATTTTGAGTTACTGAGTTTCTGCTCTAAGTACAGGACAAAACAGAAAAAGAGCTTTTAATTGCCACAAAAACACTAGAAACTTGTTTTTTCTACGAAAATGATCTGGCACAAGTTGTCAGTGCTGCCGCAGGGACCATTGTTTTAAAACAAGATGGTAATTATGATCTTAACTGTACACCCAACGGTATGTGGAATGCGGTTTATATCCAACATACAGATGGTTCCATTATGTGGTATGGTCACCTAAAAACCAATAGCCTTACCACTAAGAGTCTAGGAGAGACGGTAGCTAAAGGAGAATATCTTGGGGTGGTCGCTAGTTCTGGGTATTCTACCGGAGCGCATCTACATATTGAGTATTACGATGAAGATGATAATTTGCTTGATCCGTATCAGGGAAGCTGTAATTCACTTAATGCAAATTCTTTATGGGAAGATCAACCGGATCATCTCAATCCAAGAGTCAATGCCATTTTAACCCATCCTTTTGTTCCAAATCTTAATTGCGGTCCAAACAATGAAGCCGTTGAGCTAAAGAATAATTTTCTTTCTGACGAAACGGTATACGTTGGTGTGTACATTACTGACTATCAAATGGGAGATGTAATTCTGACCAGAATTTACCGTCCAGATAATTCACTATACAATTCCTTTAACTCTTTTAATACCCAAAATTCTTACGCATGGTTTTGGAATTGGCGTTCTTACCAACTGACTGATACCGACCCTTCTGGCACCTGGCGAATAGAAAGTACGTTGAATAACCATACCGTTAGTCATACTTTCACTTTTAATGATCTTCCCACCAATCTCACTGAATCGAATCTCGATGATTTTTCTATTCATCCTAATCCAACCAATGACATCATTTATCTTGAAGGTATTGTTTTGAATAATACAAAATATCAACTCATCGATTCTTACGGAAAAGTTATTAGACAAGATTTAATTAATGATAATTATATTTTACTGGGAGGTATGGCAACTGGTTTATATTATTTGACAATTACTGTTGATAATCATCAACTGTCGCCAAAAAAAATCATCAAATATTAAGCAGTTTTTCTCCTTACATGCAGCGTTTGGCTTCTCAATCTCTTCTTACATTATGAAACCCGTTTTTTCAACTAAGAAATTGACTTAAAATAAAGAAATATGAAACTCCTCTTAATCTACTTAACACTCTTCTTTTTTCCTTTGCTAAGTTTTTCTCAAATTAATACCTCTTTGGACTTAGTTGGTAGTATTGATTTTGCTTATCGAAATATTAATCTTAGTGATACTCCTGGTCCGCAAACATCTATCGTTATTGACCAACGAAATAGCCGTGAATCGGGTAGGCTTAATTGGCGTTTTGGTTTTAATTTCAATAAAAAAATAACCGGTAATCTCTTTTTTAAGTCGGGTTTGAGATTGGCGAATATTGGGTATAAATCGAATCAAGATTCATTGCGTTGGGGAAGCCAACAGGTTGGTGGTGTCTTTGATCCACGTATTCCTTCTGGTGCACCTAGCGGAACTTCACAATTTTTCTATAATTACCTTTTCATTGAAATTCCACTGGCAGCTAGGTTTGAATTTTCCCAAAAGAAATTGGCCCCATTTGCTGAAATTGGAATTGCTCCTTCTCTCTACCTTAAGAGTCGAAATAAAATATTAGTCAACGGCAAGTCTCAAAACGTCGATGGCAGTGAAGATTTTTATGATTATAATAAAATGCATTTTGTCGGCATCATTTCTTTCGGTGGAAATTATTCTATTAACGAGCAGTTGCAATTATTTGCCCAACCCACTTTTAGATACCATCTGACCAGATTGATAAATGACGTACCGATCAAAGAAAATTTATGGACCGTAGGTTTAGAATTAGGATTTAGAAAACGACTTAATTAAGGTAAATTTAAAATGGTATGCAGATCAAATAATCTTCTTCCCAAATCGCCTCCTAATTCCGTCCATCTCGCGTAACAACCGCAGCGACTTCGCCTGATCGTCAAAAAGATTCATCTGGGGATGCCCGTGTACCAACTTCCCAAACTGTATACCGATCATGCGGATACGTTGGCGACGCTCATAGAGTTGTTCAAAAAGATGTAGCACCACTGGTTTCAATAAAGAATCATTGGCGGTGTGTATGACTTTTTTTTGTTTAGAAAAAGTATTAAAATCAGTATATCGAATTTTGACCGTCACCGTAGTAGCTAGTTTTTTCTCTGTTCGTAAATCAAAGGTAAGTCTCTTGAGCATTTTCAATAATTCTGTTCGAAGAAAAGATATATCAATCGTATCGGTTTGAAAAGTTCTTTCACTTCCAATCGTTTTTCGTTCACGATACGGGACGACGGGACGGTCGTCAATAGCATTGGCTTTTTTCCAAAGGCTGATCCCATTTTTACCAAATTCTCGTTCGAGTAACCGAGGAGGAATTGCACCCAAAACCTTGATCGTCTGTACGCCCATCTGCCGCAATTTCTGTTCCGTCATCCGACCAACTTGAGGGATTTTACGGACGGCCAAAGGTGCAATAAATGCCTTTTCAGTACCTGTTGCAATGCACAGAGCACCATTCGGCTTAGATTCTGTTGTTCCCATTTTTGCAATCAATTTATTGATCGACAATCCATAAGAAGCGATTAATCCGGTTTCTTTGTTGACTTTCTGTTGCAGTTCACTTGACCATTTTTGACAACCAAAATAGCGATCCATTCCCGTCAAATCTAAATAAAATTCGTCAATGGATGCCTTTTCAAATATAGGTGCTTGGTCAGCAATTACTTCTGTTACCAACCGCGAATACTTCTGATAGGTATCGAAATCACCTCGCAAAAAAATGGCTTCTGGACAAAGCTTACGGGCTAATTTAATAGGCATGGCTGCATGTACACCGAAGCGCCGGGCTTCATAACTACAAGAGGTAACGACTCCTCGATTTTGGTAACCGGGTATATTGTGACTTACGCCACCGATGATTAGCGGTTTACCATAAAAAGCCGTATTGCGAAGTCGCTCAACGGAAACAAAAAAAGTATCGAGATCAAGATGAAGTATAGAACGCATGGATTGTTGAGTTGTTTAATCGTTGATTTGTTTAATCGTTGGGTTTTGGGTCAGATTATTTAATGAAATTTTTATTTTGGTTTGAAACTTCAAAATAGATTCAACCTCAACTGATAGCCAAATTTATAGAAACGCTTCTTTTGCGTTAGCGGGAAAATTTGAAGTTGCTTTTGAAGTTGAGATTGAAGTTGGAAAATAAGGAACTTAGAACAATCTCAAGGAAGCCAACTAATCTTATTAAATCCTGACACAACTAATCACTTCTACGCCTGGAAAATCATAATCTAAGACAACCCTACCTCTAATTTTATAACATCCCCTTCCTTGCAAAGGAAATTTTTTAAGAACAGGTGGAAAGTGAATTGTATCGAAATAACGGCCTTCTCGGTCGAGCCAGGTACCGAAATTCATCAGTTCTTTTTTACTGGTTATTACTGGTTTTCTAGTAACGAAATAACCAATCATTTCTATAATTTTACCAGTGTGTTTTTTTAGATCTCGCACCATAATCTGGCGATCCGTGATATCTTCGGGAGCGACGGAAGCAAAAGGTGTATCTAAAGAAAAGCCTATCAATTCTAGTTGGTCATGTAGTTCAGCACGAGGATCAACTTCCAATTCAGGGAGTTTAAAGGATTCTTGGGCCGCGGCAAATAGCACTGGGTCGGTACGATGGCGCAACCGTGGATTATGTACTCGATTCTTTTCCCACATCAGTTCGTATTTATCCATTCCTGTAAAGCGGAAAGCACCTATTCGGATAAGAATTTCTAATTGATCGGGAGCAATGGCAATTCGATTAACAAAATCAGCCATGTTTTTAAATTCACCCTGTTTTTTTCTTTCAGTTATAATGGCAATCGCTAGTCGTTGGGTGAGTTGGTTTAAATGAATAAATCCCATATAAATATCTTTCTCCCGAATATCCGTTAGATAAAAACTATGGTTGACACAAGGGGCGTGGATATTGGCACCTTGCATACGAGCTTCGTGGAAATAAAATTCTGTACGATAAAATCCACCAAAATTATTAATAACCGCCACCATAAACTCCAACGGATAGTAAGCTTTTAGATATAAACTTTGGAAAGATTCCACAGCATAACTAGCCGAGTGCGCTTTGCAAAAAGAATATCCACTAAAACTTTCGATCTGTCGCCAAACTTCTGCGGTCAATTCTTCAGGATAATTTCGATCTTTACAATTAGAAAAAAATTTATTACGCAAACGCGTGAACGCTTCTGATGATCTTTTTTTACCACTCATCATTCGCCGCAGCACATCAGATTCATCGAGTTCTAGTCCAGCAAAATGGTGGCAAATTTTCATTACGTCTTCCTGGTAAACCATAATTCCAAAGGTTTCTCCGAGATGCTCCTTAAACGTCTCATGAAGATAATCGAAAGAATGCGGCTCATGAAACCGCTTGATATATTCGCGCATCATTCCCGACTTAGCAACACCGGGACGGATAATCGAACTAGCTGCCACTAGATGAACATAGTTTGTGCAATGCAATTTACTCAGCAATCCACGCATGGCCGGAGACTCAATATAAAAGCACCCAATACATTGTCCAGAAGCAAGCTGCTTTTTAATCTTAGGATCTTCCTTTATTTTTTCGATGGCATGAATATCAATACCGTGCCCTCGGTTTTTTTTAATCAGTTTGACGGCATCCTTAATATGACCAATACCCCGTTGACTAAGTACATCATATTTATGAAAACCGAGGTCTTCTGCTCCATACATATCAAAGTGTGTAACTGGAAATCCTTTAGGCATCATCTGTAGCGCCGTATGGTAATGAATCGGACGTTCGGTGATCAGAATTCCTCCTGCGTGGATCGATAAATGATTAGGAAATCCTTCGATCATCATGGCGTAACGTCGTACTATAGGTACCAAGCGATGCTGTCGCGCTTCATCGGCTGGGTTACGAATCATTCGATCAATATCTTCTTTCGGCAGACCAAATACTTTTCCTAATTCCCGAAGAATCGACTTGCCTTTGAAGGTGCTGTATGTTGCCAGCAAAGCGGTATAGTCCCGACCATATCGCTTAAAAATATAGTCCGTCACATCATCACGTTGATCCCACGAAAAATCAATATCAAAATCTGGTGGTGAACTACGATAAGGATTGATAAAACGTTCAAAGTAAAGGTCTAGTTCTATAGGGTTAACATCCGTAATACCAAGGCAATACGCCACAATAGAGTTAGCACCACTTCCTCTCCCAACGTGGTGGTAATTCATGGTTTGCGCATATCGAATGATGTCCCAAGTAATCAAAAAATAAGGAGCAAAGTCCATTTGTTCAATCAGCTCTAATTCCTTTTCGACACGCGTAGCGGCGGCTTTATCTTCAGCTCCATATCGACGTAAACAACCGTTAACGGCCAACTTGCGTAGCAGTACCAAATCATCTGCCTCATTACCCGTAAAGGTCTTTCGATTATTACTTGAACCAACCGTCAATTCGATAGAACAGGCTGCCAAAATCTTTTTTATATTAGCAACCAACGGTGTATACATAGCGTAGGGAGCCATGAGTCTTTGCTGGTTTTCCAAGCCAGCAGTATAGGGCGCATATTCCCTTGGTTTTAATTTAGAGATCAGGGTATTTAAATCAATAGCTCTGAGAAGTTTATGTAATGTATTTCCATCTTCATTTACAAAAGTCAGGGTGCGTAAGGCAACCAGTTTATGTAATGTATTTTTGACAGGAGACTGAAAAAGACGATGGACAAACTCGGGGCGTACACCTAGGTATTCGTATGGGTAGAAACGATTCAATGGTTTGGTCAATCGATCATATATAACAATACAATTTTTAAACTTAGGTGCTATATCTGGCAATGGGGTATTATCTAATGAATGGGTGGATAAAAATTGATTGAGTTCCCGAAAGCCTTCTTCGTTGCGAGCGATGCCAAGATATAGAAAACGATGATCCCGCCGAAAATCAATTCCTACAATCGGTTTGATATTTTTTTCTTGGCAAGCACGAATAAACGCGTAACTTCCAGAGGTGTTATTAATATCAGTCAGGACGAGTTCTTTCAGACCGATAGCACTGGCTGTTTCGACCAATTGCAAAGGCGATAAAGTACCATATCGAAGACTGAAAAAACTATGCGTATTTAAATACATGATAATAGTAGTTTGGGTACTACCGGATACAAGACCGGAGTACGAGGTAGCGTTTACTGTGAACTGGTTCTCGTATCTACATGAAGACGTGTAAAATAGCACCGGACAACACAATACTGCTACTCAGTTTATAAGCAGTAAATTTTAAATAGAACGTCTAGATAAAACAGCAAAACCGTTTTATCTAAGGCATCGTCGACGTCTTAGGTTTTAAACCTCTAAATGGATGGTGGATTTGTGGACCTGAGAAATACAGGTTTGTAAATTGGGTGTTAGGTAGAATGGAAACGCTACGGATGGACGTAGTGGATTGCGTTTCGGTGGGTGGTGTGGTAAAAATATATCTCTATTTAAAAGAAAAAAAAATCTTTAATTTCAGCTATTGAGAGTTCTGAAGGTGGTTGTTCTTATATCTACACGAAGGCGTGTAAATTAATTAACATTAACGCTTTTTAGTGAGTGATAGTTGGCTTTATTTCGATTTCATATAGTCACAATGAGGGCAATAGTGTTGCTCTATTAAAAAACAATATAATCACAATAAAAGACTACACCCTCCGGGTGGGCCCACCCCCTGAATTTGACCGATCTCCACTTTTAAGTCTCGCGCAAAGTTGC
>CAZYAC010000053.1:0-19099 GCA_964645475.1 uncultured Saprospiraceae bacterium
TATAATCGTGCGATAACGGAAAGATTACCTTTTACCTTATCACCTTTCTGGACTTCGATCTTAGCATCTAGCGGTAAAAACAAATCAACTCTAGAACCGAATTTGATGAATCCCATATCGGCTCCTTGTGTTACTTTATCGCCGATTTCTAGGTAATTGACGATCCGTTTGGCGAGCGCACCCGCAACTTGTCTCATCAGAATTTCAGAATCCCCATTGCTGATAACCGTAGTGGTTCGTTCGTTTTCGTCAGAAGATTTTGGATGCCAAGCTACGAGGTATTTACCAGGATGATATTTATAATAATTAACCGTTCCGCTGATAGGGTTTCGATTGACGTGTACATTGGTTGGACTCATAAATATAGAGACCTGTAAGCGTTTGTCTTGAAAGTATTCGTTCTCATTGGTTTCTTCAATTACTACAATTTTTCCATCTGCTGGTGCGTAAACCATATTATCATCGGCCACCAATATTTCTCGTCGTGGATTGCGAAAAAATTGTAGTACCAAAAAGAAAAGTACTAAGGAAATAACACCTGCTAGGGTCAGCAGGCTTGGAAAAAAATAAAAGACACCTATATTAAGTAATGCAAGCAATACAATACTAACAAAGATAATCTTGTAGCCTTCTCGGTGTATTTTTTGGAATAAATTCATTTTTTGTTTTGTGTTATTCTTATAGAAGTTGTTCAAAAACGGAGGTGAAAATTAAATTATCTATCTATTTTTTTTACAACTTCTTACGTCAAAATCGGCACAAAGTTAAGCAATTTTCGGAGTTCAACTGTATTTGTAAGGTAAACAATTAGCTTAAAGAAACCGATTTCAATAGAAACAGCATTTAACGGCTATTTGTTTTAACGTTGGCTACTAATAAACTAGGAGTTTTAAATAAATATTACAGATAATCAATTTCTTATATATAAAAGAAAGGCTGCTACGAATGGAATGACGAAGATAAACGCATCAAACCGATCCAGAAACCCACCATGTCCAGGAAGAAAATTTCCAGAATCTTTTACACCTTTGCTACGTTTAAGCATGGATTCTATCAGATCGCCTATCGAACCAAAAATAGCTGTAAGTCCAGCTATTACCAGCCAGTTGAATAAAGATTGTTCTGAAAACACGAAACTGAGTAAAAAACCTGCTGCAATAGCGGTAATAGCGCCACCAATACTGCCTTCCCAAGTTTTATTAGGAGAAATACGAGGGAACAATGGTGTTTTACCGATTTTGGAACCGATGAGATAAGCCCCAGAATCGTTTGCCCAAGTAAGTAGTAAAATACCAAAAACGGTATTTGATAGATAAGTATCGCCCTCAATTCCCACTAGAATGAGCATGGAGATAGGGAGTCCGATGTAAAAAATCCCCAAGAATAAATGGGCCAAATTAGTAAAGGGTTCTTTGGTCTTGGCGAATAACTCTCGGATAAATATTAGGAAGACCAAGGGAATAGATAAGATGGTGGCTTTTTTTAAAAAAATAAAAGGATCCGCAGGAATTCCAAGCTTATAAATTCCAGTAATAATGACCGGTAAAACACCCATGATTGTACCAACTATCTGATAATGACGAATATTGGTGGGATTTTGTGCAACGAGCGTCATTCCAATAAACTCCCATAAACAAAGTGCTGTAATGACCACAAAAAGTCCAACAAAAGGATAGAGGCCGCCATACAAACCGCCCAGCATCACGGCTACAAATACAATTGCGGTAAGAATTCTGGTAGTCATATCTAATGTTTTCTCAGGGTATAAAAGTTTCTAAAATACTATAATTCGGAGGGATGCTCCAAAAATAATGCTCGATTTTTTATTAAGAAATAACCAACGAAGAGCGCTCCGACAGCAGCAAAAATTATTTCTGTACTCATAGATTGTTCAGGAGAAATCATCGCCTCGGAAGCCCCAAAATAAGGAGCAGAAATGAGCATTGCATTGTTAAAAAAGTGAAGAATAATTGGAACCCACAAATTTATCGACCAATAATATAGGTAGCCCAGTAACGCACCCAGCAAAATACGCGGGAATAATCCTTCAAATTGAAGATGGTAAACACTAAAAAAGATAGCGCCTAGCCAAATAGCCAGATGCGGATTTTTGAAATAGGCTATTAATTTCGTTTGCACAATTCCTCGAAAAAATAATTCTTCTCCCACTGCTGGAATAGCTGCAATAACTAGTAAGTTGAGTAACCACTCCATTGGCGAATTGACAGATAATACCATTGAAATCATCTCGGCAGCATCTGCTTCTATATTCGTCGCCCAGTTGGGTAGAGGCAAGAACTGGTTGAGCCAAGCACTCAAACCAACCAGTGGCAAACTTACCATCAGTAATAAAATACTAAAAACCAAGACTTTTGGTAGGGGGTTGTTTCGAAGATGGAAATAATCAGTTACGGTGTTCCTTTTCACTATAAACCAGAATAAAAAACAAGGTAAGACAAAAGAGAAAATCTGGTGAATGGCCGCAGTTGTACGAAAAAATTGGCGTCCTACCTTTTCCGAATGCTCCGTGAAAATCTCACTGATATTTGTCAGATCAACGTCATTTGCGTAAGCATAGGCGAAATTTATTCCCGTCCCTGTTAAACTAGACGATATAACAAGCAGCATAATGACTATGAATTCCGTTTTAGGGTTGTTACTTGCCGATTCTTTTATTGTCGAAAATTGTATTCCCATAGACATTATTAGCAGAAAAATTATAATTCACCAGCAAAAGTAGAAGATTTTCAAAGGTTTTTAATTTTATTGGTGATAATAATATTGTTATCATACACCAATATAAGAATTATAGTACATAATCCAATTTCTAGAATTTTTAACAAAAAATACAATTTTATAAACCAATTTTTTAACCTTAAATATATTAGAATGAAAAAACATTTATGGATTTTCTCCCTGCTATTCTTTTGTGCCTCTTTTGTGACGGCCCAACGGACGGTGACGGGAATGATTGTCGATGGAGATAATGAGCCATTGATTGGTGCCACTGTGTTGGCCGAGGGTACAACCGTTGGAACGGTAACGGATATTGAAGGAAAATATTCACTGAAGCTTCCTGAGGGGGTTTCTCGTCTTGTTGTTAGTTATACTGGTTTTGCGACGCAGGAACTTACACTTGGCGCGTCCAATATAATGGATATTACTATGAGCATTGATGCGGTCGGATTAAATGATGTAATCGTTATTGGTTATGGTACGCAAAAGCGTAAAGACATAACTGGTTCGGTTTCTTCTGTTAACGCAGCTGATATAGAAAATGTTCAATTGCCTAGTTTTGAAACAGCTCTACAGGGACGTGCTGCAGGAGTTATTGTCAATAAAAATTCTGGTAAACCAGGAGGAGGAATTGATGTAAATATTCGAGGGAGAACTTCGATTACAGCATCTAATCAACCGCTTTATATCATTGATGGTGTCCCATTGATTTCTGGTGCTAATACAGATTTTTCTCAAGAAGGAATCGGAGGTAGTAATATTAGTGTACTTGCTGATCTGAACCCAGAAGAAATTGAGTCTATCGAAGTCTTAAAGGATGCTTCTTCTGCGGCTATTTATGGCTCGCGTGCGGCCAATGGTGTTGTATTGATTACAACAAAAAAAGGAACTAGAGATGGCAAAACGAAGATTGGTTTAAATGCGTCTTATGGAAATCAATGGTTACCTAAACAAATTAATACTATTTCTGGTCAAGAATATCAGGATTACTCTGTTGAATTATGGGGCCCGTTATTAGATGCTATTGGTGTAGATAGAACTTGGCAGAGTATACAAGATAACATCTTGGGACCTGTTGGAGATGCTAGTACAAATTGGCAAGACGAAATTTTCACCAATGGTGCTTTGCGCAAGGTAAGTGCCAATATTTCGGGTGGAAATCAGAAAACACAATATTTTGGATCCCTTGGTTATAGTGGAGAAGAAGGAATTATGAGAAATTCTGGCTTTGAACGTTATTCTGGACGTCTTAATTTATCTCAAAAAGCTAGTGATCGCCTAGACATTGGTATGAATCTTAGTTATTCTGTCTCTAATACAGATCAAATTCAGAATGACAATAATATTTTTGGTGCATTGGGTGCATCAATCTTGATTCCACCTGTAGTGCCTATTTTTAATGAAGATGGATCTTTTGGTAGTGCATTTGGTATTGAAAATGCAGTTGCAGCTGTTACTCAATATGAGAATAGAATTAGTCGTGGTCGTTTAATCGGTTCAGCAAATGGAAGCTTTAAGTTGTTTTCTGGCTTCTCTGTTAATGCTCGACTAGGAGTAGATTTATTTGACCAAACCGAAACTATTTATGAGCCAAGAACTTTACAGTCTTCTAATACTGGGCGTGGAGTTTTTGCAACAGCTAATAACAGACGATTTATACATGAGTATTTCTTGAAGTATAATAAAGTTGTTGGAGGAGGTGATTTACAAGTAATTGGAGGTACTAGCTTCCAAGAAGACAATATTCAGTTCTCATTTACGGAATCAGTAGATTTTCCAACAGATGAATTTACAGGATTAACTTCTGGGGCTTCACCATTAACTACAAATAGTAGTATCACTGGTGATAATCTTAAGTCCTTTTTCGGGAGTGTGAACTATAATTATAAAGGAAAATATTATTTTACAGGTACTTTCCGGGCAGATGGGTCTTCTCGATTTGTAAATGAAAAATGGGGCTATTTTCCAGGAGTATCTGCTGCCTGGAGCGTAGCGGATGATTTATTTCCAACAAGTAATTTTGTTTCTCAATTAAAATTAAGAGTTGGTTGGGGACAAACAGGTAATAATAATATTCCTAACTTCCTATCTCGTCAGTTATTTGGTGCAGGGGCAAATTACTTAGATGCACCTGGTATTACACCAACTCAGTTGGGTAACCCAGATTTGAAATGGGAAACTACTGCTCAAACAAACATTGGACTTGACTTTGGTATTATAAATGATCGTATTACTGGTACACTTGATTTTTATGTTAAGAATACAAAAGATTTGTTATTAAATAGACCAATTCCTACTACTTCTGGATTTATTACGGTAATCCAAAACGTAGGAGAAGTTAAAAATACAGGAGTTGATTTATCATTAACAACCTTAAATATAAGTAAGCCTGACTTTAATTGGTCTACTACTTTTACGGTGGGTTACTTGGAAAATGAAGTAGTAAGATTGGTGGATGGTATTCCATTTGATTCTGGTTTTGCTAATCGTGTTGCAGAAGGTCAGCCATTAGGTGCATTTTTTGGACATCGAGTGGAAGGAATCTTCCAAAATCAAGCAGAGATTGATGCTGCCCCTACACAACCAAATGCAGCACCTGGTGATTTACGATTTGCTGATATTGGTGGTGGAGCAGGTCCAGATAATATTCTTGGAACAGCAGATGACTTACCTCCAGATGGTATTATCAATGATGATGATCGTACTTTTATTGGTAAAGCATTACCTGATTTTACAGGTGGTATAATGAATAGCCTTTCCTATAAAGGGATTGAACTGAATTTCTTCTTTCAGTTTGCAGTAGGCAATGATGTTTATAATAACAATTTGGCTTTTGCAGAAGGAATGAATAGTGTATTCGCACCAACTCGAAGAGCTTGGGAAAACCGTTGGAAACAAGAAGGAGATCAAACAGATATCCCTCGATTAATAAGAAACGACCCTAATGGTAACCGCCGAGACTCTGAGCGTTTCGTTGAGAAAGGAGATTATATTCGTCTAAAAACCCTTACGTTAGGCTACCAAATACCTAGAAACTTACTAGGAGATATAGGAATCTCAAGCCTTAAAGTTTATCTTTCTGGTTATAACTTATGGACTTTAACGGGTTATAGTTGGTATGATCCAGAAGTAAATATTTTTGATGGTGGTTCGGCTGCTGGAAATAATACTTCTTTAGGAACAGACTTTTTAACATTCCCACAAGCTAGATCTCTTACTTTTGGAATCAATTTAGGATTCTAAACTTTTTTTAATTCAAAAAAAAAAAATATGAAATCAATATATAAATTTTTATTCCTTCTAACGATCTGTAGCTCTATTATAGCTTGTGCAGATTTGGAAACCCCAGCCCCAATCAATTCTCTACCTTCTGAGGCTGCAATCGTAAATCTAGCATCTGCGAGAGCTGCCATTAATGGCGTTTATGATGAAATGCAAGATGGTGACTTAGTTTTTGATGGATGGTTAGCACTTCCCCAATTTTTCTCTGACGAGGCAAATGCTACGGGAACCTTTCCAACTCGATTAGAATTTGGAAACTTAAATGTTTTTCCTGCAAACGGAACAATGGCTACTGTTTTTACGGATTTATATGATGCTATTAATGTTGCTAATGGAGTTATTGATATAATTCCAACTGTTGAAGATGAATTTTTTACAGACGAAGCACGTGCAGATATCATTGCTCAAGCTAAATTTTTAAGAGCACATTGTTATCTTCATCTAACTACTCTTTGGCAAGATATACCACTTATTACTACACCTACTTCAGACGTAGGAGAAGTGTTAAATGTTGCTGTGTCTTCTCAAGCTGATATTTATGCTCAAATTAGAAGTGATTTAGGAGAAGCAAGTCGTGACCTGCTTGCAGCTACCGGTCCACAACAAGCTAGCACGCTAGCAGCAGATGCTTTATTAAGTAGAGTTGACTTATATAATAATGCATGGGCAGATGCTTATAGTAAAGCTGTTGGTGTATTAGGTGGAGAAGATTTTGACCTTACAACAGTTCCTTTTCTTTCTGATCAAATATATACACTTGGTTTTACAGCAACGGATGGAAATACGCTGAATTTTTTCTATGGCCCTGAAGACTTTGGCGGGCGTTATTCTATTGGACCAACCACTAACATCATTGCTGCTTTTGAACCAGGTGATGCGCGATTTGCTGTCTCTATTGATACGATGACTTCACCCACTGCTTTTGGCTTGAAATATCCCACTTTTTCTGCAGGTATTTCTGGTACAGCCACAGATCCGATCTATTTTGTTCGTCACGCTGAAATGGTATTAATTGCCGCTGAAGCTGCTGCGGAACAAGGTGATTTCGACACAGCTAGTAGATGGTTTAATCAAGTACGTACACGTGCTGGCTTACCTAGTATTGACCTGGATGCAGGTAATTTCGTAGACGCTATTTTAAAAGAGCGTTTTACTGAATTTGCTTTTGAAGGCCCATTCCGCTTAATTGACTTACGTCGAAAAGGTAGAGCATTAGATGTTTTAGGACCATTAGGTTATGATGCGTGTGATGATGTATGGCCTTTACCACAGCGGGATGTTGACAGAAATATCAATCTATCTCAGAATGATTGTTGTAACTGCTAAAATTACGTTTTTACTTAGTGTAATTTAACGAGATTAAATATTAAGTCTACCCGAATTTTAGGTAACCCTAGAATTTGGGTTTTCTTTTTTTATTAAATCTGTCAATTCGTATAGGCAGCAGAATCAATTCTTCAAACGTTCTTCCTATTACCAACTTGAACTATTACAATTTGAAACCCACAACTACCCACTTAAGTGTGAATGTTAATAAGATCGCCCTCCTGCGAAATGCTCGTGGTGGGAACTTACCTAACTTATTGCAGGTAGCCAAAGATTGTGAAGCTTACGGCGCAGAAGGGATTACCGTACATCCTCGTCCCGACGAACGACACATTCGCTATGCGGACATTCCTCAACTCAAACAAATTATTACCACAGAATTTAACATCGAAGGCAATCCCAATCCTAAATTTATGGAGCTGGTCTTAGCTAATTGTCCACATCAGTGTACATTGGTACCCGATGCTCCTGATGTTTTAACTTCAGATCGTGGTTGGGATACGGTACAACACGCTGATTTTCTGCAAGATATAACTGCTCAACTACAAGAAAAAGGCATTCGAGTTTCCATTTTTGTAAATGCAGACGAAAGAATGGTAGCAGGCGCCAAGGCCGTTAATGCTGACCGAATTGAATTATATACAGGTGATTATGCGAATACTTATACTGAAAACCCAGCTGCTGCAGTGAAACCGCATCGTTTAGCTGCTATGGAAGCCAATAAAATTGGAATTGGTATCAATGCTGGCCATGATTTGAATCTTGATAACTTAGAATATTATCGACAAAACGTTCCTGAATTATTGGAAGTTTCCATTGGGCAGGCTTTAATCGCCGATGCCTTATATTACGGACTACATAATACAATACAGATGTATCGGCAACAATTAATGGTAATGGAAACGGTTTAATTTTATTATTTGCGTCCGATTTTTAAGAAAAGAAGACATCAAATACTATCTTTGCTCATTATTAGGAAGTTGTTCAATAATTTCTAAAGTAGGCTAGAACTAGAGAAAATCTTTCAAATTAAGCCTCTTTTTTAAAAGCGTAGCGCAGGTACGTTTGAGAAAAAAGGAGATGAGTTGGAAAATTTAATCTGTTTGTAGCTAATTTGAGATTTTTTGAACAACTTCTAAAACTTTCTATAAGCGAAATTTTATTACTTAACTAAAAATGAATTAGTATGAAAAAATGTTCACTAATCTTAATGATGGTGTTCTGTGTAGTAGGCATGGCCTTCTCACAAAGAACCATCACCGGTATGGTGAGTGATGATCAGGGAGAAGCTCTGATTGGCGCTAACGTACTCTTAAAAGGTACCACGCTTGGTACCGTTACTGATATTGAAGGAAAATATTCTTTGAATGTTCCTTCTGATGCTGGTAACACACTGGTCTTCAGTTACACTGGATATTCTACCCGTGAAATGGAAATAGGTGCGTCCAACGTAATTGATTTAACTATGTCCGAAGGTGCTGTACTGGGTGAGGTAGTTGTAACGGCAGTAGGTTTGGAAGCAAATCGAGCCAATCTTGGATACTCCGTACAAAACGTAGATGCCGAAGAATTATTGGCCTCTAAGGAAACCAACTTGGTAGATGCCCTTAACTCAAAAGTAGCGGGTGTACAAGTAACCAGCTCTGCAGGTTCTCCAGGTGCATCTTCTAGTATCCGGATTCGTGGTTCTGTTTCGGTGAACAAATCTAATCAGCCTTTATTTGTGGTCGATGGTATTCCTATTGATAACTCTGAATTTGGTAACAATACGGGTGGAGTAGATAACTCTAACCGTGTGGTTGATTTAAATCCTAATGATATTGAGTCTATGACTGTACTAAAAGGGCCATCTGCTACTTCTCTTTATGGGGTACGTGCAGCGAATGGCGCTATCGTTATTACAACCAAAAAAGGAAAAGCAGGTAAGCCAAAAATTAGTATTTCTGCTTCTTACAGTATCGATCAGGTAAATAAGTTTAATGACTTACAATCTACTTATGCACAAGGTCGTGTATTGGGTGGTGTACCAACTTATCTAGGACCTGAAACTGGTAACGGTTTTAGCTGGGGACCACTCATTTCTGATTTAGAATATGATGGAGATAGTGATTACTTCTTTAATCAAAATGGACGATTAGTTCCAAGAGGAGAAGGTAACGGACAAGCAGCAGAAGCTTTTGATCAGCAAGATTTTTTCGTAAATGGTCAGACGTATGATTTAAATGCCAGTGTTTCTGGTGGAACTGAAAGAGCTACTTATTTTATTTCAGCAGGTCGATTAAGTGCAACAGGTATTGTGCCTAATGCAGACTTTGCTCGTACCTCTTTCCGTGTTAATACAAGTACTAAATTGACGGACAAACTAACTGCTGGAATCTCTATGGCATATATTAATTCTGGTGGAACACGTATTCAGAGAGGGTCTAACCTTAATGGAGTAATGCTTGGTTTATTACGTACCGCTCCTACTTTTGATAATGGAAACGGAAAAATAGGACAAGCTGCTGCAGATGATCCTTCTACTTATGTAAACCCTGATGGTACGCAGCGTTCTTACCGATATGGTATTTACGATAGCCCTTATTGGACGGTAAATAAAAACCCTTCTCAGGATAATGTTAATCGTATTGTTGGTAACGTCAATATGAATTACGACATTTCAGACAACCTTTTCCTTACTTACCGATTAGGATTGGATACTTATTCAGACGAAAGACTTAGTGCCTTTGATATTAACACAGGTGGTGCTAGTTTTGGTTCTAACAGTGGATCAGTTACTAACCGTAATATCAACCTACGTAACATTAACATGGATTTAATCTTAGGTTATAGTAAAAACCTAATGGACAATCTGAAACTATCAGGAGTGGTAGGTTATAATGTTTATGATAACAAATTTACAGATCGTCAGGTAGTAGGAACAACGTTAGCAGCTCCTAATTTCTACCATATCAGTAATGCTACCGATTTGACGACTACAGAAAATATTGTTCAGTTAAGAACACATGGTGCATACGCTACTGCTGATGTTGCTTTTGATGACTTCTTATTCGCGAATTTCTCTTTCCGGAATGATTGGTCTTCTACGTTACCAACGGAAAACAACACTTACCAATCTTATTCTGCTTCTATAGGATTAGAATTAATGGAAGCGTTGAATATTGCTCGTAATGATTTCTTTTCTTATGGTAAGCTAAGATTTTCTTATGGAGTTGTTGGAAACGATGCGCCTGCATACGCAACCACTAACGTATTTACTCCTGGTTTCTCTGGAGGTGACGGATTTATTTCTGGAATTACTTTCCCTGCCTTTGGAACCAACGCTTTTGAAAGATCAACTCAGTTGGCAAATGCTAATCTAACTCCTGAAAAATCTACTACCTTCGAAGTTGGTGGTGAGTTTAAATTCCTCAAAGGAAGAGTTGGATTGGATGTAACGTACTACAATACTCGATCTGAAGACGTAATTATCGCAGTTCAAATTCCAGCTTCTACTGGATTTACTAGCTCTGTTCAGAACTCAGGAGTAATCTTGAATAAAGGATGGGAAATTACAGGTAACCTAGAAGTATTAAACAGAGGTGGTGTTACTTGGGATGTAAGTGCAAACTTCAACCAATACACCAATACCGTAGAAACTTTAGCAGAAGGAATCGAAGATATCTTTTTAGCAGGTTTTGTCTCTACTTCGGTTGATTTAGTTCCTGGTGAGTCTTACAGTAGTATTTTTGGAACTGGTTGGCAACGAACGGATGATGGTGATGTGATTGTTGGTAGCGATGGTTGGCCATTAGCAGATCCTACCAAAAAGGCATTAGGTGATCCTAATCCAGATTGGACTTTAGGTCTAAGAAATACAGTTACTTTCAAAGGTATTAGCCTATCTGCTTTACTGGATATCCGTCAAGGTGGAGAGGTTTGGTGTGGTACCTGTGGTATCATTAATTATTTCGGTACTTCGCAATTATCTGCTGATGAGCGAAATGACGTAGTCGTTTTTCCTGGAGTAATAAACGAAGGAACTGCAGAGAATCCAAGCTTTGTTGAAAATAATATTCCTGTTGCTTTAGGTCAGGCAGATCCAACTGCTTCTTTCTCTAGCTTCTATCGAGTACGCTACGGATTTGGTGGAATTTCAGAAATGAATATTTATGACGCTTCTTGGGTACGTCTACGTGATGTAAGTATCGGATATAGCATCCCTAATGATATTCTAAGTAAAATTAATATTCAGGATGTAAGAGTTACATTGACTGGAAGAAACTTATGGTTGAAAACAGATTTTCCTGGTGTGGATCCAGAAACAAACTTAACAGGTGTTTCTAATGGATACGGATTGGAATATTTCAATATGCCAAACGCAAAAAGTTATAACGTTACGGTAAATCTTACCTTCTAAGAAGTACGATTTCTTTAAGCGAAATTATTAATTTAAAATATATCATAAGATGAAATATAAAATATTTATGTTGCTAACTGTGCTTTTTCTTGGATTCAGTTCCTGTGAGCAAAAGTTAGACGAACTTAATTTTGATCCGACATCATTGACGGAGGTAGATCTTCGACTAATGTTACCAGAGGTTATTTCACAGTCGGTTTTTAACGCTGGTGCTAACCAGAACCGAATTGCAGGTATTATTATGCAGCAATTTCGAGGGATTGATGCCCAGCAGCTACAATACAATAACTACGTTATTGGAGAAGATGTCTTAAATAACTATTGGAATACTGGTTTATACTCTGGTTCTCTAAGATCTTGTCAAGTAATTATTGACCAAGCAACCGAAGTAGGTGCGCCATTTTATGTTGGTGTTGCTAAAATTTTAATGGCTAACCAACTTGGTATTGCTACTTCTATGTTTGGAGATATTCCTTTCAATGAAGCATTAAAAGGTAGTGAAAATCTAAAACCTAGCTACGATACTCAGGAGTCTGTTTATGCTACAGTACAACGATTATTAGACGAAGGTATTGCTGAAATATCTGCTACCGGTTATGCTGGAGGAGATTTAATTTTTGATGGAGATCCAGCTCCTTGGCAAGCTACAGCTAGAGCTTTAAAAGCTAGATATTTAATGCATACTTACAATCGTAACAGCGGAGCTGCTGCCGCTGCACTTACACAGTTGAACAGTGCTTTTGCAGAATCTGGTCAGCCTAACTTTACTTTTGGATCTTCTGAAACTCAAAACTGGTCATTGGCTAAGTTTGGGATCGAAAGACCTTCTACTTTGATGTTCCACGAAAGATTTGCTGCTATGTTGGAAAATGATCCAAGATTAGCTGCTTATGGTACTTTCGACGGTACTTTTTGGCAATTTTTCGGTGCTGGTTTGAAGTGGGCACAAAGCGATGCGACTATTCCACTAATCTCTTATGTAGAGGTGAAATTCTTAGAAGCTGAAGCTACTGCTCGTACAGGAGGTGATGCAACTAGTGCACTCGCTGACGGGATTCAAGCTAGCTTTGATTTAGTAGGAGTAGACGAAGCTGGATATGTAGCTACTGCTAGTGATTTAAGTGGACTTGACGCAAATGGAGTGTTGGAACGAATCATGACAGAGGCATATAAATCCTACTACGGTTTTGCTTTCCACGAATCTTGGACAAACTTTAGAAGAACTGGGTATCCTGCTATTCCTTCTGAAAACCAAGTTAATGGTTTTAACCCTTCTGGTAATATTCCAGTAAGATTCCAATATACTGAGTCTGAGTCTTCGACCAACTCTGAAAACGTGGAAGCTGCTAAGGCCCGACAGGGTGGTGGATTACTGGATGCTGGTTTATGGGCATTCTAAGCATTAATATAATAATGTTTAATTCTATCAATAAAGTAAGAGTCGGAAAATTATGCCGATTCTTACTTCATTGCTCTAAAAATTTCACAATGTTTAATATTAAGCTCTTTTTATTCTTACTCATCCTACCTTTAGTGGGTTTTACGCAATCTGATAACTTAAATCCCGCTATTTCATGGGATTATGGTAAAGCTTATGTAAAAACTTTCGATTTAAGAGTAAAAGGTGATATAAAGGAATGTTTTCTTCAAGATGTTTGGTTACCAGCTACGTTTGTGAACGAAGAAGGTGTGACCATTAAACGAGATTATTTTACAAAATTTGATATACTCAACAACCAAGTAAATGTGAATATCGATGGTAAAGTAATGGTTGCTCCTATGGGCGTTGTAAAAATATTTACAACACATTCTGTAGAAGAGGATCGGACCTTTGTGGCCCTCAATCCGAAGAACTGGAATAAAGGTGCTACTTATTTTGAAATTATCGCAGATGGAGAAATCCAACTATTAGTCCATTATTCTGTCAAAGATGTAGGAAATACCTACAATCCAGCAATTGACGCAGGATCTAAAACTAGTAAGATGGTTCAAAAAGAGGAATACTATATTTTAGTAGATAATAAAATATCTAAGGTGCCTACTAAGCGAAAAGCTGGAGAACGATTATTTTCGAAATTAGGTATCGCTAGAAAATATTTTTCTAAAAACAAAGTGAAATTTAAAAGCAAAGAGAATTTGATTGAATTAGTTAATTTTCTAAATAAAAAATAAAATATACACGATGAATAATAATTTAAAATTTATACTTCTTTTATTAACACTAGGTTTATTTATGACCTCTTGTGATAAAGAAGAAACAACATTTGGTGACCTCACAGGAGAAGCCAACCGTGGTGCTATCATGAGCGTTTCAGGTTCTACTCCTGGATTTTACAATCTAGCCGATGCGGATAATGCTACAAACTCTTTCGATATCGGGAGTGCAGGCGAAGATGTTTCTTCTGCCACATTAACGCTCTCTTTCAATGGAGGTACTGCAGTTGATGTACAATCATTAAGCAGTGTTCCAGGATCATCTACACTAAGTTTGATTGAAGCAGC
This sequence comes from uncultured Saprospiraceae bacterium, assembly GCA_964645475.1. GTDB lineage: Bacteria > Bacteroidota > Bacteroidia > Chitinophagales > Saprospiraceae > JALZUU01. The sequence goes on from CAZYAC010000053.1 coordinate 14,246, forward strand.
TGCTGCAACAGGAGTAGCTATTGAAGACTTAAGCCCTGGAGATGTTTTTACCTTTGGATTCAGAGATGTAGTAACAGGTAGTGGTACCTATAGAAGTGGTAAGACACTGGATGTTGCCGTAAGTTGTACTTCCGCTATCGGAGGTACTTATGATGCAGTTTCGGTTGGAACGTCTACTGATGGTTGTTGTCCAGGTGAAGTTACTGCAAGTGCTGTAGTTACATTGGCTGATGTTGGTGGTGGGATTTATGATATTTCAGACTGGAGTGGTGGAATATACTTTGTATGGTATGGTCCAGATGGTGGAGACTATGGTATCTTACCTACCTCTAATACGGGACAAATACAGGATATTTGTAATTCGATTAGTTTTGTTACTGACACAGAGCCTTTTGGTGAAACTTTGGAAGGAAGTGGCTCAATCGATCCTAGTACTGGTGTGATCACTTACACTTGGTTAAACGGATATGGAGATCAAAGTACGGTTACCTTGACACCGCAGTAATATTTAAACTATTGAAATAGTTTTTTATTTAAAGCCTAGCCTAATTCTCAGGTTAGGCTTTATTTTTTTCGTAAATTTATTTCCTATCAGGTCAGATAAAAAAATAAGATGAAAATTAAGAATATATGGTTATTCGTTTTTATCGGATGCTACCTCACTGCATCCACCCAAAATACGGTCGGGACCCTCTTTTACGACCTCTCCCAAACCCAACCTGGTTATAATCTTATCTATCCTCACAGTCAATCTACCACCTATCTATTGGATAACTGTGGTCAAATTATACACACTTGGGAGGATGATGAGGTTATCAGGCCTGGGAACTCAGTTTATCTTACTAATAATGGTGACTTGATTAGGGCAAAAAAAGACACGCAAGTTCCTTCCGATCCGATCTTTGCTGGTGGGGCAGGAGGAATCGTGGAAAGAGTGAACTGGGAAAATGAACTCGTCTGGTCTTACGCATTGAATACCAATCTCGCGCGTCTTCATCACGATATGGCCGTGCTGCCAAATGGAAATGTATTGATGATCGCTTGGGAATTAAAAACGATGGAGGAAGCTATTCAGGCCGGTAGAGATCCAGAAAAGATGGCACAAGACAAACTCTGGCCAGACCAAATACTGGAGTACGATCCAAACCTAAATGTCATCGTTTGGGAATGGCACGCATGGGATCACCTTATCCAAGACTTTGATGCCAGTAAAGATAATTTTGGTAGCGTACAAGATCATTCAGAATTGATTGACCTCAACTGGGATACCCACGATGGTCATCCCGATTGGATGCACGCAAATGCCATTGATTATAATCCGGTGTTGGACCAAATCCTACTGAGCGTGCCTTACTTTAACGAGATCTGGATCATCGATCACAGCACCACTACAGAAGAAGCTGCTGGACATACGGGAGGTCAGTGGGGTAGAGGAGGAGATTTATTATTTCGTTGGGGAAATCCGATGGCTTACCAAAATGGAAATGCTACAGATCAGCAATTATTCTTTCAACACGATACCGAATGGGTGAATCGGGAAGCGATGCCAAGCGATCCTGATTTTGGTAAAATTAGTTTATTTAATAATCGGGTAACTGAAGATCAGTCTACCGCAAACTTAATAGCGACTGCTCCGGATCTTCTAAATTTTGATTATCCTAAAACGGATATGCTACAATATCTTCCAGCATCTTTTTCTAGAACGATTAGTCATCCTGACAATAGTCCCTACGCATTTTCCAGTGGGCTCTCTAGTGTACAAGAGTTAGAAAACGGGAATGTGCTGATCTTATCCGGCAGATTTGGTTATGCCTATGAAGTCAATAATAATGATGAGATTGTTTGGGAATACCGGGTGCCGCTACGTGGTGGTGATCCTATTGATCAGGAAACTGAGTTAACTGCCAACGAAAACCTTACTTTTCGGATGGACCGTTATAGTTTGTCCCATCCAGCCTTTGCAGGAAAAGATTTAACACCACAAAATTTTCTGGAGCTGAGTCCTGATCCCATGATTTGTGATCTGGCTACCTCTGTTTCTGATTTATCAAACGAAGAAATATTGATTTATCCCAATCCAGTGATGGATTATCTCAATTTGTCTGTTTCATTAGAGACTTCTACAGATATTTCAATATATAATTCTATGGGGATCTTGATGATTCAAACCATATGGTCCGGGCAACCACTGTATCTTGAAGCATTACCTTCAGGCGTATATTTTATGAGTATTAAAGGCGAAGCTTTCAGTAAATTTATCAAATTATGATAGATAAGAATCTGCTTAAAAAACAGCGGAATAGATGCGCCAACTTATAAATAAAAAAAGTTTTATGTTTTAAAGGAAAAAAAAGCTACATCTTTGGATTTTACCATTTTTCCTACTACATTTAATCGTACTTAAAGGGCACCTTAATATTATATAAGGAGGAAAGTCCATCTCACAGAACATTCTGACACTATACAAATATGTCTGCCCTAAATAATTTTCTAAAATTTTTGGAGCACCAAAAACGCTATGCTGCACCTACCCTCACTGCCTATCGCAGCGACCTTAGCCAGTTTTTTCAATATCTCGATACCGTCTATGGTTCTATTCCTTTGGAGGAGATTAAAGCGCTACACGTTCGTTCTTGGATTGTAGAACTTTCTCAAGAGCATACCCCTAAAACGATCAGCCGGAAACTCTCGGCCCTGAAGACTTTTTTCAAATATTTACTGAAAAGAGATCTTATCATTCACAATCCTATGCTGAAAATTACGACTCCTAAGGTAAGTAGTAGAGTACCGGTAGTGGTCAGAAAAGCAGAACTAGCGCAATTATTTGAGCAAGTTCCATTTACAGATGATTTTGCGGGACAACGAGATAGACTAGTATTGGAAGTATTTTATTCCACTGGAATGCGGCGTGCTGAACTAATTGGCTTGAAAATCTCTGATATAGATTTTAACAACCGACAAATGCGAGTCCTAGGTAAAGGAAATAAAGAACGGATGTTGCCGTTTAGTAAGAACTTAGCTAAGATGATGGAGCAATATATAGAATTACGAAATAATATGTTTCCCGAAAATACAGTTCGAACACTTTTTCTAACTAACAAAGGTGAACCGCTGTATCCCAAGATGGTATATAATTTGGTTAAAAGGTACTTAAGTATGGTTACCACTGTCGAAAAGAAGAGTCCTCACGTATTGCGACACTCTTTTGCCACCCATCTTTCGGATAATGGAGCAGACCTCAATGCTATAAAAGAACTGTTGGGACATGCCAATTTATCGGCCACCCAGATTTATACACATTCGTCTATAGAAAAATTAAAAAAAATCTACCAGCAGGCCCATCCAAAAGCCGGACGGTCAGATCAATAAATTTAGACAAGCTCTAATATAAAGAATATCAATCCTATTTTTTCACCTGTGTTTAATATTACACATACAAAATTAAAAAAAAATATTACTAACTGATATTAAATTTTATAACCTGGATTTAACGCACAGAATAAATCCACAAATCTTAAAAACAATGAGAGTACAAACTCAAGCCCTGCACTTCTCCGCAGACCAAAAGCTCATCCAGTTTATCGAAAGTAAACTGAGTAAACTCGAACAGTTTTTTGACCGTATCATCTCCGCTGATGTAATCCTCAAATTAGAGAATACAGGGCAGATTAAAGATAAAATTGCCGAAGTAAGGCTAAAAATTCCAGGAGGCGTCCTTTTTGTGAAAGGAACTCAAAAATCTTTTGAGGCTTCTATTGATATGGCTGTAGAAGCACTAAGACGCCAACTAATCCGGCACAAGGAGCGTCGTGGTAAGACAAGGTCGTAAGATCTGTTAATAAGCCACCAAAAAAGAAGCGTTCGATAAAGATCAGGCGCTTCTTTTTTGTTTTTAATCCCTTGCTTTTTCTCTTCTACTAATCCTGACAAGAAATTTCCACACATTTACTAATCATATAACCGCATAACTCTCTCTTCTAATCGGAAACTTTTACACAGAAAATAGCGTTAAACCTCACAGACCACACAAAAAAACTGGTCCTAGCATCCTCTTGGAACATTCCTCAATAAAAGATGGCTGAAAATTTTACTTTTTTATTAAAAATAGTATCTTTGCAGTCGCATTTGAGAAAATGATCTCGAATCGTTTTAGAAGCAGATAATATTCTATTTGTTACTTTAACATTAAGCCAATGTAGCTCAGCTGGTAGAGCCGCTGATTTGTAATCAGCTGGTCGGGGGTTCGAGTCCCTCCATTGGCTCCTCTTTTTTTTGATTATCTTGATTTTTCAAGTGTCAATTAAATTAAGGATGAATATTTTCTCAGGGGGTGCGCCGCAGTTGGAGAGGCGGGATGGACTGTAAATCCATTGTTTCGGCTGAGTAGGTTCGAATCCTACCACCCCCACCCAGATTTTCAAAGCAATAAAGATTGCTTTAAGTGCCAAAACCATTTAAGAATAGAGGCATATATATTGAAATCTCAAAAAAGTTAAATTAACATAAGTTAATTCTTTTGCGGGCGTAGCTCAGTTGGTAGAGCATCAGCCTTCCAAGCTGAGGGTCGTGGGTTCGAGTCTCATCGCCCGCTCTAAATTTTCGACTCAAGAAGAAAATTTTAACTTTTCCATTTTTAAATGACAAAAAGGAGAAAGTGAAAATTAGAACGAGTCGAAAAGAAATTTGAAAAGGGAAAAGACGAAAAATTAAATTCTGACGAAAGGAAGAATTCATTTTTCGCTTTGTTCATTTTTAATTTTTCCACCGAGAAAAATTAAAAACTGACAAAGAAAACCCTTTGCCGATGTAGCTCAGGGGTAGAGCACGTCCATGGTAAGGACGGGGTCGGGGGTT
>CAZYAC010000054.1:0-2507 GCA_964645475.1 uncultured Saprospiraceae bacterium
GTTTTTCGGATCGCTTCTCTTTCCAAATCCTTCGCTGCGGTCCTTACCGCCCGCTTGGTCAAAGAAAATAAAGTCCGATGGAAGAATCATGTAAAGGATTACCTACCTGCCTTCCAACTCGCTGATAATGAGCAAACTGACCGCATTCAGCTCTGGCATTTATTATCCCATACTTCGGGGCTGCCTTATCATACCTATACGAATTTAGTTGAAGCCGGCATTTCTACTTCTGACATTATTCCTCAATTAAAAACGGTAGATTTAGTCGGTCCAGAAGGAACCGTTTATAGTTATCAAAATGCACCATTCAGTATAATTGGGGAAATACATCGAGTAGCGACTGGTCAATCTTATGAGCAATTGCTTAAAGAAAAAATCTTCGATCCTCTAGGAATGATGGATGCTTCTACCAATCGAGCTTCGATCGTTGGACGGACCAATACCGCCAAGCCACATAAACCCGCCAAGTCTGGTTGGTACGAAACCAAAATTTCAGATAAATATTATACCGCTGTACCCGCTGGTGGTGTGAATGCAAGTATTAATGACATGTCCACCTACCTACGACTATTGCTCGGGCAATATCCAGAAGTATTAACGAGAGAGGACTTAGCACCTGTTTTTACACCAGTCATAAATACACCAGTAAAACGCCGGTATTTTGGCAAATGGCCTAAACTTCGATCTGCTGCTTATGGATTAGGATGGCGTATTCTAGATTATGCAGGAACTAAGGTATCTTACCATAGTGGATATGTCAATAGTTATAAAGGCGAAATGGCTGTTAATCATGAAGAGCAAATTGGGTTTTGTTTGCTGATGAATGGTGCCGGTAAAGAAGCCAAACTGACTGTTCCTATATTCTTAGATACTTATGAAAAATATAAACAGTTGATTAATGAGTGGCGGCCTTAGGGATAAAAGATCTTCAGAAAAAGGGGGCTTTTACCAAACTTTTTCATTAGTTTTTCCGTACCAATTTTCATGAAATATGCGGTTTTATTTTTGTTTTTTCTAGCAACAGCTTGTCAACCTAAGAATCAGAAGGTTGAAAAGATAGAAGCCCTTTGTCTATCCGAAAGTGAAAAAATCGCCGGCATGTCTCAAGGTCTCATTGAATATTGTGCCTGTGCAGCTCCCAAAATATTGGCCAAAGTAAAAGATGATAAAGTCATTATGGCCAAATTCGAACAAGGAGAATTTAATCATATCAATGAACTAAAAGATAGTGCCTTTACAGCAGTTTTGGATAATTGTGTTAATGGTGATAAACTGATTTTCAATCCTCCTACCATGGAATTTTTACTGCCTGAAAGAGCCGAAAATAGTATCCGTGTTACTTTGATGGATGAAATGGATGCAGAATTTCAAGCCGCCCATAACATGGACCAATATTGCGATTGCTACATAAAATCGGTCAAAACCAAACTTACCTTCGAAGAATTTCATGCTCGTGATCTTGAAGAACTACCTAAATACAAGGCGATCTTAAAGGATTGTGCCACGGAAAGTTTGAATTGAACCAATTTTTTCTTCTTAAATACCTGCCAATAAAGGTAAACAGATGGTGAAAGGGGAGGGTACGTCATTGATTGCAAGAAATCCATTGAATTATTTATAAAAAAGTAAGATTTTTTGAAACCTTCCTAATTTTTTAACCCTTCGTTCAATAATTTGAATTCCTTTTTCCTGACAGGAACCTTCGGCATTAAATTTGCTAAAGTTGTAATGTGTCGGTTGACCTAATTATTTTGGACAATGTCATCCGCTTTGTATTTTTTACTTATAGAAACACCTTAAAAAATGAAGAAAATCCTCACCTTTCTTTGCTTCCTAATTATTACCTTTTCCTATTCTTTTACTTTCGCCCAAACTGAAGAAATTGACCAGTTAAAAAAACAGGTTAATGCCCAACAAGGTCGCGAAAAATTAAAAACGCTTAATAAATTATCTAAACAATTAGTAGATAAAGATCAAGCTTTACAGGCCAAGCGCTATGTAATGGAAGCCATTGATCTTTCTAGGTCCTTATCTGAATCCGATGAAGAAGCCAAAGCTTTGGATAATTTAGGATTGATTTATCAAGCGAAATTAGACTTTACCAACGCGATGAAAAATTTCTTGGCCGCCATGAATATTCGCAATAATATTAATGATGAAGTAGGTATAGGCTGTTCGAAAAATAATATTGGTCGCTTGTTTTATTTACAAGAAAATACCGGTAACGCTATTGCCAATTTAGAAGAGGCGCTGACGATTCGTGTAAAAAATAATGATAAGGTTGGTGCTGCTGAAACCAATAAAAACCTAGGTGATGTTTACTTGTTTAAAAAGGTTTATGGAAAAGCAAGAAACTGTTACGTGAAGGCCATGGAGCTCAAAATCGAAACAGAGGATTTGACTGGAGGTGCGGCCATTGCCAGTTTCTTAGGAAATATTCTGAGTGATCTTGGTGATCATGATGGAGCGTTGACTTACCACGAAATGTCGCTTGATCTAAACAGTTC
>CAZYAC010000054.1:2607-18549 GCA_964645475.1 uncultured Saprospiraceae bacterium
GTGATCATGATGGAGCGTTGACTTACCACGAAATGTCGCTTGATCTAAACAGTTCGTTAGAAGATATGCCGGCGATTAGTGGAGACTTTAATAACATGGTAAATGTTCATTTATCACAAGGTCAATATGATGAAGCACTGGAAGCGAATGAAACTGCTTTTGGTATTCGATCAGAACTTAATCAGCCGATCCCGTTAGCTGAAACCTATAAAAATTTTGGAGTGATTTACGCCAAAATGAAAAATAAAATACAAGCGGATAAAAATCTAAAATCTAGTATCCAGCTTTTAAATGCAGAAGGCCAGTCTCCTAAAACACAAGGAATCTATCGAGATATTGCTGCCGCTTACAATGACTTAGGAATGTATGAAAAGGCTTATGAGATGCACGTTGCCTATGCAGATAGTCGAGATGTTTTTTATAATAATGAAAAGGACAAAGCGCTACTCGAACTGACAACTAAATATGAATCAGAATTTGAGGCAGAAAAAAATCAAGCTACCATTGCCTCTTTAGAAAAGGAACAAGCTTTTTCTAGTAAGATGCGAACGTTTTTATATGCTTTAATTGGTTTAGGAGCACTGTTGATGTTTGTCCTTTTTAGCAGTTACCGCCGTAAAAAGCAGGACAATGAATTATTGTTAGCGAAAAACGAGGAAATCAGTCGACAAGGTGAAGAGATTAAAGATAAAAATTTATTACTCAAAAACACCAATGAAAGTCTTGACAATCTGAATCACAAATTAGTCAACGAAATGGCCGAAAGAGAATCGATTGAACAGTCTTCTTTCGCGCGAGATCGCTTCTTAGCTACCATGAGTCATGAGATGCGTACACCGATGAATATAATTATTGGATTAACACATTTATTACTGGAAGAAGAACCTCGTCAGGATCAGGTGGAACACCTGCGAACACTACAATTTTCTGCCAATAACTTAGTGGTCTTTATTAATGATGTATTAGATTTCTCTAAAATTGAAGCAGGTAAATTAACCCTTGAAAGTCGAGAGTTCAGTCCAGTAGATACCATTGAAGATACGAAGCAGCGATTTTTATTACCTGCACGTGATAAAAGTATTGCTTTGAATTATTCTTTTGATGAAGCTATTCCAAAATGTCTGATCGGCGATCCAGTACGACTCAATCAAATTCTAACCAATCTAGTTTCCAACGCCATTAAATATACCGAAGAAGAAGGAAAGGTGGATGTAAACGTACAATTGCATGAATTAAAATCCAATGAAGTTACCTTGGTCATGCATATCGAAGATAATGGAAAAGGAATGGATGAAGCGGAATATACACAGATGTTCAGAGAATTGAGCAATAACCAATCTGGAGATATTTTTGAAGGATATGCTGGCTTAGGACTTACGATCACTAAACGATTAGTAGATTTGCAAAATGGAAAAATAGAAGTAGAATCAGAAGTTGGAAAAGGAACTAAATTTACGATATATCTTCCTTTTAAAATTTCTGAAAATAAAGCTCCTGTAAAAGTTAAAAACCGTACCTTAAAATCCTTCGAACACCTCAAAGGATACAAAATTATGGTGGTAGAAGATAATAAAATTAATCAATTGGTCGTCGCTAAAATGCTCCGTAAAATTGGAGTAGAAGTAGTCACTGCGGATGATGGTCTAGAAGCTTTAGAAGCATTGGAACATTCCTACTTTGATCTTGTGCTCATGGATATTCAAATGCCCAATATGGATGGATATCGAGCTACGGCCGAAATCAGAAAGTCTACCGATCCTCGAAAAAGAGATGTGCCAATTATTGCATTAACCGCTTCGGCATTCTTGACAGAAAAAGAAAAAGCCAAACTATTTGGTATGAACGATCATGTCGGGAAACCATTCGGGCCTGAAGACCTGATGGATAAAATCGGTGCTCTACTTGAAGTTTACAAATCAGCTTAAAATTTTTTTTATCATAAAATTAATAGTTTGTCCAAACTATTCACTCTTATGAAAAAGGTGTTTCGTCGTCTTGGTAACAAACCAAGACGACTTTTTTATCTTAATAAACAAATCAACTCCATTTCTCCAATTGTTTCAACACCGCCTTAAAATCCTTTGGCAAGGGTGCTAGAAATTCCATCCGCTCATCTATACTTGGATGATCCAGTGTTAGCTTCCAAGAATGTAAGGTAGTTCGAGACATTAACGGACGTTCTTCCTGGTCTTTACCAAGGTTAAACTTTCTTTGTTTTAAAGAACTTAGAAAAAAAGATTCCTGACGACCATACATACGATCAATCATTAGTGGATATCCAATCGAGGCAAAATGTATACGAATTTGATGGGTACGACCTGTTTTTATATTTGCCTGTAGTAGCGAATAATCGCCGATGTATTTTTCCACCTCATAATGGGTCAAGGAAGGTTTTCCACTATTATGGATCCTCATTTTACCTGCAATTGAAACGTGGCGCGCTATGGGTTTGTCAATAATCCCAGATGCTTGGTGTACCTTTCCATCGACCAAAACCTTATAAATTTTTTCGACGGTTCGATCTTCAAATTGTTTGCTTAGATGTCGATGACTTTCCGCATTTTTTGCGTAACAGATAATCCCACTCGTTTCCTTATCTAAGCGATGAACGACATAAATATCTTCGTACCTTTTTTTTAGAAAGTCTACTAGATTCGGTTTTTCGGCATTATAACGGTCCGGAATTGCTAGGAAGTTGGCGGGTTTATTTACGATGACAATGGAATCGTCTTCAAAAATTATTGCTACTTTATTTTTTGACATGTTTCAGCTCGTTGTAAGTTTTATGACCGCTAAAATAATATTCTTTCACAATGCTTCCCGGATAAATAGCGGTTTGATTCGGTGGTCCGATTTTGTGTTGGTTAATTAATTTTTGTACGGCTTTTCGTTTTCTATATATTTTGGGAATCTTAGTGAAAAAAGCCCAATGTGCTCGAATAATCGCCCAGACCAGATCGGGCCTTTTCTTAGAAAGATAAAGTACCGCAGCACCGGCGTCAGTTATTAGTCTAAATAAAATAATCCAAAAGACCGTACCACTTGGAAGATTTTTTAACAAGGTGGCGTATAGATTTCTGAAATTTAAAAAAATCTTTCGAGAACTTTGATAATTCAAAGTACCTCCACCGAGATGATAGACCAGAGATTTTGGTTCTACCATAATTTGATATCCTGCCCGACGTAACCTCCAGCATAAATCAATCTCCTCCATGTGCGCAAAATAATCTCCGTCAAATCCACCAAATTCATGAAAAAGATGGGCGCGGATAAAGAGGGCTGCTCCACTGGCCCAAGTAATTTGCTGTGGTGTATCATATTGTCCTTGATCTTTTTCGAGATCATCAAAAACCCGTCCCCGACAAAAAGTAAAACCAAATTTATCCATCAAACCACCAGAAGCTCCAGCGTATTCAAAAGAATCAGGTACCTGTTCCGATCGGATTTTAGGCTGGACTGCAGCGATGGCGTCGTTGGAATTAAATAATTCAATGATTGGATCAATCCAACCAGCAGATACGCGTACATCAGAATTAAGAATGACATAATAGGTCGCCTCAATATTTTTTAAAGCTTGATTATAACCTTCTGCAAAACCATAATTTTTTGGTAATTTATGGATAATCACGCTGGGAAATTCGGCATACAAAAAATCAATAGAATCATCCGTACTGCCATTATCTGCTACATGTATTTCAATAGAGTCTGATGTGTGTTCAACCACTGACGGGAGGAATGTCCGCAGATGCTTTCTTCCGTTATAATTTAAAATAACAATAGCTACACTATTTTTAGACATGATTACTTCTAATTAATAATGATTGGTGTTTTTTTTGGTCTGTTCTAAATTCTGTGTTTTTCAAATTCAATCTCAATCTCACAAACAATTTCAATTTTCCCTCGAACGAAAAAAAATAAAATACTGATCATCAGGTCATTAAAATCAATCGCATTTAAGGATTGCGATTGAGGTTGAAGTTGTTTTTGAAGTTTCAAATTTATTTTGACAGAATTTATTATTCAAGAATTCAACAATCCGCCAAAGCCTCCAACGAAGCTATCTTATCCTTAGCGAGCTGTACTTTTAACGCATCTAGTCCTTCAAATCGTTGATCCTTTCTTAAAAACTTAATAAAATCAATTCGAAGTTGATCACCATATATTTGCTGATCGAAATCGAAAATATTTACTTCAATGGTTTTATTGTGATGATTAGCTAGAGTGGGGCGATCACCGATGTAAAGCATTCCCTGATACATGCGATGATGATGACAAACTTTAACGGCATAAATTCCATAAATGGGAATCAATTTATTAGGTTCTGCTAGTTCAATATTAGCCGTTGGATATCCTAGTGTATGTCCGATTCGTTGTCCATGTGTCACCTTTCCAGTAAGACTAAAAGGATGTCCTAATAATTGAGCTGCTTTTTCTGCTTGTCCCAATTGTAGCGCCTTCCGGATTTTGGTAGAACTTACGGCAATATCTTCTACCTCTTGGCGCTCAATTTCTAATAGTCGAAACTTACCTTCTGCTTCATATCTTCGTAGATCCTCAATATTTCCTTTTCGTTGATTCCCAAACTGATGGTCATATCCAATAACTACCCAACGCGGGTCAAAGCGATCAATCAGAAAATCCTCAATATAGGCACGAGGGCTTTGCCTATAAAAAGCAGGCGTAAAAGGGACAACTATTACATTATCTATCCCATATTTTGCCAATAAGGCGGCTTTTTCTTCTACGGTTGTAATTAACTTAAAATCCGCCTTATTTGGTGATAAAACATGGCGTGGATGAGGGTGGAAAGTAACCACCACACTTTCTCCTTTTTCCGCCTTTGCTAATTCACGCACCTGACAGAGTATTTTCTGGTGGCCCCGATGAACACCATCGAAACTGCCAATGGTCAGGACTGCATTGGGAATAAGCGGAAGATTCTCTAGTTTCTTAAATACTTTCATAAGGTGCAAAAGTAGACTAATTAAGATAAATCCGTAGTTTGGCCGACAAAAATATGGCTATATTTTTCACCGATTAGAAGATGTACCTTAATTGAATATTAGCTGACAAAATTATGTCTTATATGGCTTCAAGAAACTCAGATTTAATTCCTATATTGGCCTTTTATTTAGTTATTGCAATGCTACTCCCTAATTTTTTGCTTTTGTAATGACATTTTGACCGTTAATTTTTAATACAAAACAAAATTCTGAATTATGAAGAATCTTTTACTTTTATTTTTTATGCTTGCTACTTTCTCTGTTTCAGCTCAGACGGTACAGGTGGTTGAAGAGGTACGACTTCAGACGGCGACCGCAAACTCCTACGAACGTCTATATGACGGTACCGAGTCGCTCGAAGATCGCCCTATCCGTAAATCTATTCACCAAATTTACATGGAGCAAGGTGCTCAGGTAAATGGATTGAATGCGGAAGAATGGATCGGTGCTACTTATTATGATTTACAAACAAATGGTTGTGGACAAAATCGGGTACAAGCTGATGATGCTAATAATATTCGTGCGGTATGGACCCACCACGGTCAGACTGAAGATGGTGGTTTCCCTCAGCGGGGTACTGGATTTAATGAAACAGTAAATGAGCCTATATTCCAACAGGATGATGGATTAAAATTAGAATCACAAACAAGTGGTGCTCGTACTGGATGGCCTAATATTGCTACTTTGGCAAATGGTACAGACGTAGTAGTGAATCACTTGCCTGCCGATCCTGTCAATGAATTAATTATGTTACGACGTAGTGGTCCTGGTGAAGCTTGGACGGAAACTAGAATCCCAACTGTAGTACCTAATGGCTTATTATGGCCACAGATTGCTACAGTAGGAAATACAATACATATGATTTGTGTTTCTACGCCAGCTGGTAATGGTGGCGCTGTATATGAAGGTTTGAATCCTGCTTTATTATACTTCCGTTCGGATGATGGAGGTGACACTTGGGCAATTAGCGATCGCATTATTGATGGGTTAGGTGCTCCAGATCCAAATACAACAGATGACCTTACTTTTGGAATCGGTGGGGATAGCTACCAATTGGTGGCAGACGATGCAGGTAATGTAGCGATTGGAATTTTTGACCTTTCTGAAGATATTCGATTGGTAAAAAGTATTGATGGAGGTGACAACTGGGAAGTGAAAATAGTAAGTGCGCTACCTTTCGATGATTTTATTTTTAGTACTATTCCTTATACCGTTGAAGACCTAGGTGGTATTGATCCACTAGGACCTGGAGAAGGTAACCCTGATTCACTTTCTGCAGCTGCACTTTCTTTCTTGACTTCTGACGGTAGTGGTGCTGTAGCACTAGATCCAAACGGAAATGCGCATGTTGTTTTTCCACAGCAGTATATTTCTTGTGCAGATACAACGGTAGCAGATGGTGGTTTTACTTTCTTTCCTTTCTTTGGTAATATGATTTATTGGAATGAATGTTCAGAAGACTTACAGCGTTTGGATGGCGTAGTAAATGCCTTGGATACCAACCAAGATACCGTACTTAACTTTGCTGATTTTAATAACTTTGCAAACCATAATGGTAACATGTTTATTAGTATGCCTTCTCTTGAAATCTTAGAAGATGGAAGAATGGTATTAGCATATGTAGCGGCGATGGAAGAATTGATTCGAGATGATGCGACTAATGTTAATCCAATTCAGCATTTTTCACACATATGGATGACGGGTTCTTCTGATGCTGGTGAAACTTGGACTACGCCTGTAGATATTATCAATGAAGAGCTTTCTCTATTTGGTTTCCTCGTAAATACAACGGATGCTGTTTTCCCAAATATGCACGTTGTTTCTGGTAATCAAGTTGCGGTTACTTACCAATTTGATGATGAGCCAGGATTGAATTTAGTAATGGCTGAAGAAGACCCAATTACTTCTAATACCATCACGATGATGACCATCGATGTTGAAACAATACTTGGACTAACAGATCCAGGAGAGCTGGCAGAATGTATAGTAGGAACGACAGCGGTTACACCTGAGACCTTTAACTTTGATGTAACTCCAAATCCAGCTGCTAGTACAACAATGGTAAACTTTGAGTTGGATAGTAGAGAAGATGTTACGATTGATATCTATAACCTTGTCGGAGGATTAGTTGGAACAACTGATTTAGGAACTACCGCTGCAGGTACCTATATCCAAAATATTAATCTTGATAATCTTGCTTCTGGTATCTACATGGTTAGCTTACGTGCTGGCGATAAAGTAGCAACACAGAAATTAGTGGTGACTAAATAAGCTAGTTTCACTTAGATTTGAAGCATTACAAATGCTTCACAAACAAAAGGGCAGTTATTTCAATTAATGAAATAACTGCTTTTTTTAATAAGTAGCTTGCGAAACTGCTTTATTTTTAATCAAATATTTTGTACTTATTATAAAGTAAATTATATTTCGTTAATGCCCGTTCATGCAAAACTTTTAATTAACCAATTTAAATTACAAATCATGAATAAAATTTTATGCTTATTCTCTTTGTTGACATTTGTCACCTTTTCTTCCGTTGCACAACAACGGGCATCAGGAATCACAGGCCCCAAACAATCCAAAATCGCCAGTGAACGTGGTGTACAATATGACGGTTCAGAAGTACTTTCTGGCCCAATAAGATTAACCGCTCATCAAGAACATTTACTCAACGGAGCTACCCCAAACAACGAAAGTGCGGAAGAATGGATCGGTGAAACGTACTACGATTTACAGTCGAACGGATGTGTAGCCAACCGAATAATTGCACAACCAGATTGTGAAATTACCGCTGTTTGGACAGGACATCCACAAACAGAAGATATGAATTTTCCTAATCGAGGAACCTTCATTGCCGAAGCAGAAGATTGTGGAGGCTTTGAATCTTATGGTAGAATTGAGCCTACTTCTCGTACTGGATGGCCTAATATTGTGAAAGTAGCAGATGGCACCAACTTGGTCATCAACCATACCTTTGCTTCTACCAACCAAACATTATTAGTGCGCGAAACAAGTCCTGGAGTATGGAACGAAGAAAGTACCTTACCTTCTGATGCTCCTTTAGGATTTCTCTGGCCTCGCGCAGTAGCCGTAGGCAACACCATTCACGTGATCGGAGTTACGGGCCCTAATGACCCTGCTGCTCCAGTGTTTGAGCGAACGTACGAAGGTTTGACACAAGCACTTTTATATTTTCGTAGCGACGATGGTGGTCTGACGTGGCCTATTCAAAACTATATCATTCCTGGAACTACTGGTGATGACATCAAAGGCGTGAACGCGGATACCTATGCTATTACCGCTGATGAGAATGGGAATGTTGCTATTGGTATTTTCCCATTAACGGAAGACGTAATGCTGCTAAAGTCAACCCAAAACGGAGATATTGGTTCTTGGACTTCTAGAATCGTTCACGATTTTCCACTCGATCTATATGAACTAGGAAACGCTAGTTATTCATTGGATGATATTGGAGGCGTAGACCCTCGTGGACCAGGTGTTTTCTTTACCAATACTGATTTAATGGATTCTTTATTCATAGGAACTTGTGATGGTACCGGATCGGTAACTTTAGATGCCAATGGGATGGCGCATGTTTCTTATTCTGAATTATTTATTTATTCTGATAGTACTTTACAAGAAGGCTTCTTAAATTTCTTTTTCTTACCGACTGGGATTGGTTATTGGAATGAAAGTTTTGACGATAATGATGTAAGTTTTATTGAGGCGGTAGAAGTAGGATTAGATGTTGATAACAACCTTTCTTATGATTTTGAGGATGGAGCTATTTATGTTAATGGAATCGCTTCTCCTATTTCCGCATCTAACATTAATGTAACGGATGATGGTGAAATAATCGTTACCTATCAGCAATCTATGGAGAATTTATTGAGTGAAAATGCTATGCAACCGCAGCATTTTTCTCAAATTCACGTTACGGCATCTGCTGATGGTGGTGCAACTTGGGCCTGTCCTTACAATATTATTAATGATGATCTTTCATTATTTAGTTTCTTGGTTCCAACTACTGACGCTATTTTTCCACATACGGCTCTTGTAGAAGATGATCATCTTGCTATCTGGTACCAGTTTGATGATGAACCAGGACTAAATTTGGATATGAGTGAAGGTGATGCTATTAATGCTAATACGATCGCAGAAGTATCTATTCGAGTGAATGATTATCTAGATACCGATACCCCTTGTTTGTTTCCAGTTAATGTACTTGAAGTCGTAGATGCAGAAGCTTTCTCTTTGACTCTTTCTCCTAACCCAGCCAAAAATATCACGCAGGTGAGTTATTCAGTTGATGCAGCTATGGAGATGCAGTTAACCCTTACTTCAATTACTGGGCAGCAACTCAAAGCGGCTAACTTACGCCCGAATGCTCCCGGGACTTATAGCTATGATTTAAATACCGATGATCTTTCTGCTGGTATTTATTTGGTAAGCCTAAGAACAGAAGATCAGGTAGCTACTACGCGCTTGATGATTGTTAAGTAATAAAAAAACTAGGAAGTAAGTCAACTTGTTTCTTAGAATAATCTGAATTCAAAAGCATTGATGACCTTGGTTATCAGTGCTTTTGTTATTTGGGGTGACTTTCGTATTTTACAGGCTAGAATACATTCCACTATGAGCGTAATTAGCTATCCGGTTGTCTATTATACTTTTCCTTCTGAACAAGTGATCGGAATGATTCCTGGTGCTGGACATCAACTGGTAGAACGGGATCTCAAAACGCTCAAAAGCAAATTTTTAGATTTTTTACAACGAGATTATAAAAAAACAGGCTTTTATCCTGCCTTTGATATTCAAGAACCTAAAGTAAAGGTGATTGAAGTCAAAATTCGCCCTTCTTACAAAGATCAATCGGGAAACTATCCACTTAGTGAAACGATAAAGGTTCCAGTTCTCGCCATCTATGGAGATACTGGACAAGGACATTTTGAATGTTTTTTACCAGGACTTGAGGAGGTTTTTTATTATTACGATCCAAAACAATTCAAAGCCATTTTTACGCATTTTTGTGTAAGTATTTTTAATAGTTATTCACCAGATAAATTATACCATTACCTCTCCATGGAAATGCCAAAGGTGGATTTTATTAAATTAAGAATTATAGAAAATCGGGTAGTCAATGAACAGCGGTTTATGCAGGAAGTTCGATTGGAATATTTAGACCAATTGGCTGTAAAATTACCCGCTCCTCGCCGTAACAAAACCAGACAACAACTTCCCGATGCAGCTTGGGAGTTGGACGATAAGGTGGGGGAAATTATGGATAAGGTGATGATTGGCAAAACAAACGTTTTGGTGATTGGAGAATCCGGAGTGGGTAAATCCGCCGCGCTGCGGTTGGTAATCAGAAAATTGAGTGCTCCTAGTCGACCGGCTGGAGATCGATCCTTTTGGGAAATGCGGGCCCAACGGTTTGTGGCGAAAGCAAAATATATGGGCGAATGGCAGGAAATCTGTGAAGCCATTATTCGAGACTTGGCTAAAATAAATGGTACGTTGTATTTGCTAGATGTGGTTAGGTTATTGCAAATCGGAGGAGCTTCCGCAGAAGTAAGTGTGGCCGCTTTTCTACAAGATTTTTTACAAACTGGTGAATTGACAATTATTGGTGAATTGACGATTACAGAATTGGATAGCATTCGGAAACGATTACCCGGGTTTGTGGAAAATTTCCAATTGGTCAGAATAGAAGAATTACCAAAACCTAAAGTTCAGTCGGTTTTTCGTCAGTTCGCAGATTATGTGGAGCAACAAATGTCTATTAAAGTTTCTGAAGAAGCCCTCTCCGAAATCTATCGCTTACTTTATCGCTACGCACCATACGAAAAGTTTCCTGGCAAGGGTATTAAATTTCTAGCCAAGGCAATTAGTGGCGCCCGCTTGAAGGGAGGTCGCAGAATTACTCGTCGAGATGTCTTGAATCAGTTTGTAGAAGAAACGGGAATGCCAGAATTGTTCTTACGAGATGATCTTCGACTTAATACGGAGGAATTACATGATTATTTTAGTAATCAAATTATTGGACAACCACAAGTGTTGGATCAGTTAGCAGGAATTGTAAAAGTCTTCAAGGCGGGTCTTAATAATCCTTATAAACCAATCCAAACTTTACTTTTTGCAGGTCCAACTGGTGTTGGTAAAACAGCGAGCGCCAAAGCCCTCGCCAATTATTTTTTTGGTAAAGGTCAAAAACAAACCCCACTCGTTCGAATCGAAATGAGTGAATTTCAACATCCCTCCCAATTGAGTAAATTTATTGGTTCCGGGAATGAGGTTGGAGCATTGGTGAAAAATATCCGTGAAAGACCGTTTTCGGTTTTGTTGTTGGATGAGGTTGAAAAAGCACACCCGGCCATATTTGATGCATTAATGACCGTATTGGACGAAGGAATGATGGTAGATAATTTTGGTCGAATTACTAATTTTAGAAATTCTATTATTATCATGACCTCTAATATCGGTGCCAGTAATATTAAGGCGATAGGCTTTTCCGAAAACTCAGGAGAGAAGGTTTATCAAGCAGCTATAGAAAAGAAATTTCGTCCTGAATTTGTAAACCGAATTGATGGGATGGTATTTTTTAATAATCTAGATCCTGTTAGCATTTTAAAAATTTGCCGAAAAGAATTAAAAGCATTAGAAAAAAGAGAAGGGTTTTTTAAACGAAAAATAACCCTCGAATTTACCGAGGCTATAATTGCTTTTATTGCTAAGGTTGGATATGACCATCGGTATGGTGCCCGACCATTACAAAGAGCCATCGCTATTCACATCACAGAAAAACTGGCTATCTATTTATTAGAAAATCCAAAATTGTCAAAAGCTACGCTACATCTTGATTATCAAAATGAAGTAATTATTAATCAATTTTAAATAAATAATAATGAACTTACTTAAAACGCTATTGTTGTGCCTTTCTGTATTTTTAGTTACTCAAAATTTGATGGCCCAAAAAACATATTTGCACTGTGGAACTCTAATAGACGTTGAATCCAAAACGGTAAAAAAAGAGCAGACCATTATTATTGAAAATGATAAAATTGTTTCTGTGACAGCAGGATATCTTCCCGCCTCCGAAAATCAATCGGTGATAGACTTAAAAGATAAAACCATTATGCCTGGATGGATGGACATGCATATTCACGTAGAAAGCCATCCTTCCAAAAAATCTTACGAAGAACGATTTAGGATGAACCCAGCAGATGTGGCTTTGCGGGCTACCGTTGATATGCGCAAGACTATCGAAGCTGGATTTACGACCGTAAGAGATCTTGGTGGTTCAGGGGTAAACGTTTCCATGCGCAATGCCATTAATCGGGGCTTTGTAGTTGGCCCCAGAATTTTTACAGCCGAAAAAAGTCTAGCTACTACAGGTGGACATGCTGATCCTACCAATGGTTTTCGTCGTTCCTTAATGGGCGATCCGGGGCCAAAAGAAGGGGTGGTAAATAGCATTGAGGATGTTCGTAAAGCTGTTCGTCAACGGTATAAAAATGGAGCAGATGTGATCAAGGTAACGGCTACTGGAGGAGTACTCAGTGTCGCCAAGGATGGACAGGGCCCTCAACTTTCAGACGAAGAGCTACGAGCTATAGTGGTAACGGCTAAAGATTATGGAATGACCACCGCTGCTCACGCGCACGGCGATGAAGGAATGCGACGAGCAGTCGCTGCAGGAATTACCTCTATTGAACACGGAACGAAGATGAGTACCGAAACCATGGATCTGATGAAAAAAATGGGTACTTGGTATGTGCCTACGATTACGGCAGGAAAATACGTCGCTAAAAAAGCAGAAGAGCCAGGATTTTATCCAAATATTATTATTCCAAAGGCGCGTGAAATTGGTCCATTAATTCAAAAGACTTTTGAAAAAGCTTATGCACGAGGGGTCAAAATTGCTTTCGGTACGGATGCAGGTGTATTTCCACATGGTGAAAATGCCAATGAATTTATCTATATGACAGAAGCCGGAATGCCTCCAATGGAAGCGCTCCGCTCGGCTACTATTTATCCAGCAGAAATGTTGAATCAAGCGGATGTGTTAGGGTCTATAGAAGCTGGGAAATATGCGGATATTATCGCAACAGACGGAAACCCGCTTGATGATATTCAATCTGTATTAAAAGTAGATTTTGTCATGAAAGGAGGAATTGTTGTCAAAGAACAATAAATGAATTTGATCTTTTTTCAGAAATAATTTTTATTACTGATTGGCTAATTAGCTTCCATCTAACCGAATTCTGTGTTTAGTGGAGGCTAACTAGCTAACAGGCCAACAGCAAACAAATATGCCCTATTTAGGTACCACCAATTACAATCCAACTTTCTTTTTTCGGAATAAACATTGGTCCACAATTTACCCTTCAATTTTCCGAAAAATTCCGGAAGTCGTTTATCAACGTGAACGATTAGAATTACCGGATGGAGATTTTATAGATTTAGATTGGTCTCGAAAAGAGGGCCGTCATTTAGTCATTGCATTGCATGGACTAGAGGGTAGCGCCGACCGTCCTTATATTCGAGGGGTCATTAACGCAATGAACAAAGCAGGGTGGGATGGAGTTGGATTGAATTTCAGAGGTTGTAGTGGGACGCCTAATCGTTTGTCTCGTGGTTATCATAGTGGAGAAACTGGAGATTTAAAATTCTTGATTGAAAAAATTATTTCAGAAGATAATTATGAAACCATTAATTTGGTTGGTTTTTCGTTGGGAGGAAATGTGACTATGAAATTTTTAGGTGAACTTGGTCAGGACTTGCCTTCCATCATAAAACGGGCGGTGGGTATTTCAGTTCCGGTAGATTTATATGATTCTTGTTTAGAAATTCAGCGTTTTCATAATAAGATCTATCTGAATAGTTTCTTAAAAAGCTTAAAGGAAAAAATTCGATTAAAATCGAATATTTTAGCATCTCATTTGGATTTAGAGCAAGCCTACAAGGCAAAAAATTTCTTTGAATTTGATGGTCTTGTGACAGCTCCGCTACATGGCTTTTCAAGCGCTAGTCAGTATTATAAGACATCTTCTAGTCTTCAATTATTGCCAAATATTACTATTCCTGTTTTATTAATCAGTGCCCTAAATGACACCTTTTTAAGTGATTCTTCCTATCCCATTGAATTAGCAAATACTTCCAAAAATATCCATTTGGCTACCCCAAAATATGGAGGCCATGTTGGATTTGTCACCCATCATCCAGAAAATATTTATTGGACAGAAGAGATGGTTCGAGACTTTTTTCTTCAAAAATAAATGGTTCTTGTCAAGGATTTCTCCCTGAAACCAACTATTTTTAGTCGGGGAAAACCCCCAAATTTATTAAAGAAAATACTAATTCGAGAAGTGGTAACGTTTTTATGATAGCGCCGTAAAATATATTTAGACCCCAGTTTTTAGCGCTAATAAAAAAAAACAAAAACAATTATTATGAATTCTTTAAAAAATCGTCTGTCCTGTAAGCTTTGTTTTATACTGACTTTATTTTTGGGACTTAGTGTATTTTCTAATGCCATACATGCCCAAAGCAATCTAAAACCGAATATTGCTCCCGTTGAAGCGCCGAGCGTTGACTCAGAATTTACGGAAAAAGGAGTGACTGTTTGGACCGAGGGAGCAGTGGTTTCGAACTTTGTCTTTAATGATATCAATAACAAAAAATTCAAACTTTACGACTTATTGGACAAGCCATTGATTATTGAGTTATGGGAATTAGATAACACACTCGCACCTAAGAATAAGACATACCTAAAGAGGTTTTATGATCAATATAATATAAACATTCTGAGTATTTGCTCAGAGGATTATCCGAATGAAATTCGAAAATTAAGTCGAGACCAAGGAATTAAATGGTCAGCAATTTACGATGACTATCGCCGGTTTAACGGAAAGTCTTTTACCAATACACATGGTCTAAAAGGAGCTGGATTTGTAATCATTACCCCCGATAGGAAAATCCGAATGATCGTGGCCAATACCGCTAATATTGGAAAAGTAGGTGTTTATTTACAAAAGTATTTTAGTACACAAAACGAATAAAAGAGGAAATAATATTCGTTGTTATAATTTCAATGAAATCCCTAAATGATAATTTTCATTTGGGGATTTCTTGTTTTGTATTTTTAGGATTAAAAAAAGCCCGTGGTTCCAACGAAGACATTCCACCACAAAACATCTTTTCGTCTTCCCCACGGACTGGTCATTGTGTGTTTTTTTATGTAAAAAGTGCGACTGACCATCTATTTTAGATAGGTCAGCCGCCACAATACCACACACACATACATTTCTTTGCTTAGTGCTCTATTTATAAGTTTGGAGATTGATTATTTATTTTTTCAGGCATATATTTTTTTTCAGCTTTTGTATAAAGTGCGACTGACCATCTATTTTAGATAGGTCAGCCGCCGCAATACCACACACATACATTTTCTTTAGGTGATCTTTAGTTTAAAAAGCCTGCGGTTCCAATAAAGGACATTCCACCACAAAACGTCTTTTCATCTTTCCCGCAGGCGGTCATGGTTTCTGTTTCAAATCTTTCGATTTAAAACGTAAGTAATGGTTATGTTTTCTTTGATGTAAGGGATAGCATTTTTTAAAAAGCGCGGCTGACTATCTACCACGGAGGAATCCTTGGTTAATAAGCCAGCCGCCACTATACCACACACATACATTATTCGTCCATTTTTATCCATTGAATCAACAGATAGAATGATTTTGTTATTTATCAATAATGGGATTTTGCCCAGATAGCAAGGCACGAAAAGCGCTATATTTCCTTCGACGTTCGAAGAAAATAATTTTGTAAAAGCAAGAAATGAAACGAAAATATCACTGACAGAAACGCCAGGATTCACCAGTGTAACTGGTAAAAGTCCTCGTATCATAGTAGTTGTTCTTTGTTTCTCCCGGAAAAA
>CAZYAC010000055.1:0-18198 GCA_964645475.1 uncultured Saprospiraceae bacterium
CCGAAAAACTACGAATTATGCGTAAGGGTGCACGACAAGAAGTAACCGGTCTAGTGGTCAATGAACAGTTGGGTATTAGTCGTAAACAGCTGCGAAAATTCAGAGCCCTGCTCCACCAAATAAAACTAACTGGATGGCAAGGAAAGCAATGGGGCACCAGTCCTAATATTGTTTTTGCGGTATATGGTTACGCCAATTTTGTCCGGATGGTTAAACCGGAACAAGGAGAAAAATTAATGACAGAAGTACAGTCGTTGATCGCACAATGGAAAATAAAGCCTACTCAAACAAGACCACCTATTTCTAATAAACTGGCAGATAAAATTTCCGAAGAACAGCAAAAATTAAAAAAGGAGGATTCCAAAAAAGAGGATGATCAACCGGGATGGAAATTATGGTAGGATGAACTAAACCGTAATATGAGTCATGCGAATTTTAAGGCATGCAAAAAAGAGAAGGTTAGTACTATTTGCACTTGATTGGATTTATAAAAGTGGTAAGCAATAACTAATAAGCCCTCTCCATTAGCGTATAATACGCGATTGGAGAGGGCTTATTGCTTACAGCTTAAGGCTAATAGCTCTATTACATTGACAAACTATAGATTTTATTGGATGTCTCAGGTTACTAAAAATACCTCGGCGTCGTTACCTTCTTATCCGTAAAATTAAAATCGTATCCCATCATAATTTCATAAGAAGCACCGGATACCGGACGTAATTTACTAATAGTATAATCATAGGACATACCAATTCGAAGTCCATTGCGCAAGTAAAAAGAGCCCCAAAAATCGATGGAATCAAAAGAACTTTCTCCACCAAATGCTTGTGCACTAAAGGCAGAACGGAAAGAAGTTCCAAGCCATAGACTTTCAAAAAATAAAAAACTAAAATCAATATCAAATTCAGTCGGTGCACCTACCACATTGAGCGCATTAGACTGAGAAGCCAATTCACCCAATAAGCCTACGCTTTTAATTAAAATCGAAGGTTTAAAATACAGCGCATCTCCATTTAATGAAAAAGCCGCACCAGCAGAAAAATAAAAATGTCGATAATATTTAGCGCCTCTAGCAGACGATCCACCCGAAGGCGCTTGATCTCCTAAATCCCATGAAATTAATTGTGGAACTGAAAATCCAACATAATATTTCGGAGCATAGTAAAAAATACCAGCGCCAAAATTTGGCAACCAACGGGTAGGCGTAGCGGTAGAAAAAGAAGTATCCAATTCCCGTGGATCTCGATAACGCAGCACCGTCCAATCCGCTCGCCAATTCATCGCTCCTGCTTGTAATCCCATTGATAATTTTCCGTTACCAAAAGGAACGCGGTAAGCATACGCCAAAAAAGCGGAAGTCGAACCGGTTGCTCCAATCTTATCGTTAACTACACTCATTCCTAATCCTACCCTTTCCTTAAAAGGCATATGTATCGTAAACGATTGAGTAGTCGGTGCTCCATCAATTCCTAACCACTGCCCACGCTGTAAAGCACGAACAGATAAATATTCCGGACTACCTGCAAAACCAGGGTTATAGGCCAGACTATTAAACATATATTTGGTAAACATCGGATCCTGTTGCGCAACCATCTGCCCTATCAATCCTCCGATCATTATTAAAACCAATGTAAATTTTCTCATATTTCGCCAGTCTTTAGTAGATGCAATGACTACAAAATTGATCCAAATATCATGCCTTCTATATAAAAAATACCCGTAATAAGTTTTAAACTATTACGGGTAAAAATACATATTTGTTTTATAGAATATTTAAATCCTTATATAAAAGAAAGTTAGGCTACTAACGATGAATTTGAAGCCAACCGCTATATTGCTCACCCTCTCCGTCTTCTATTAGATAAAAATACGTTCCATCCGGTAAATCTTTATCATTCCATCGACCTGTGAATGGATCATCGTTGGTATATCCTTGTCGATCATATACCTTATTACCCCAACGGTTAAACACTTGGACCCGATTATTCGGGAAGCGCTCAATTCCTAGAATGATAAAATTATCATTGACTCCGTCTTCATTAGGTGAGAAGCCATTGAAGATCGTGAGTTCTTCGCATAAAATGGTAATATTGACCGTAGCGGTATCTTGTCCAGTAGACGTACTCAGTACATACTGGAAACTATCCACACCACAGAACTCTCGAACAGGACTGTAGATAAACGTATTATTTGTCGGATCGACAATAGCCGTTCCGTTGGCAGGTCCATTGATAATTTCAAGGCTAATGAAATCGCCATTGACCGTATCGTTCTCTAGTATATCAATGATTATCGACGTATTTATTACCGTCAGCGTATCATCGTCAACCGCCACTGGACCCTCTCCCAACAACGTAAGGTTTATAATAGATAGGATAGTTGTATCACAGACCCCAAAGTCATCACAAATCACAATGCAAGCAGTATCTTGTCCTATTCCGATACTTTCAAAAATTACACACCAAGTATCATCCACCAATTCGATTTCATCGTTAATATTGGACAATTCTGGGCAAGCATTAAAGATGGTATCAATATTTCCGGCCAGTTCGGTGGTATCTACACAGTATTGATCTATATCTCCAAAGAATATATCTCTGGTAATTGATTCCGACATGGGTGGTTCGACTGTGACTAATAATACGGTTGTGTCACAGTGTCCGGCATCATCACAAAGTACGATACAAGCTGGATCAGTTCCAATTCCAATTCCCTGATAACTCACACAATAAGTTTCAGGATCGATGGTATAGTTAACATTGGTACCTGAACTATCTGCACAGACATTAAAGATCGTATCAATAATTCCAGGCAACACGGTCGTGTCCATACAGAACGTATCGGTAAAATTAATCAGAATCGTAAATGGTATGGTATCCGTTGGTAACGGAACAAAATCATCAC
This sequence comes from uncultured Saprospiraceae bacterium, assembly GCA_964645475.1. Lineage (GTDB taxonomy): Bacteria > Bacteroidota > Bacteroidia > Chitinophagales > Saprospiraceae > JALZUU01. The sequence continues at coordinate 2,905 of CAZYAC010000055.1, forward strand.
ACACAATATTTACATTAAATGTATCTAAACAACCCGCTACGGAATCTCTAAGAATGATTTGGTGCATTCCTGTATCCAGTTCCATCTGTGCACCTCGAGGCTGGAGATTAAATCCTGGTTCAGCTGTGTCGATGATCACCCCAAATTGTGATACAACCATATTTCCGTAAACATTATCCAAATCTCCTCCAATCAATTCAGTTCCTAATAAAATCCAGTCACCAGTTGGATCCCAAACGTTCATGCTATCTACTAGTTCGTTGAGACCAATAAACTGCCCCATCGAAAAGAAATTATTATTAACCTGCCAGCTATTGAGGGTATAAACACTATTATTACTGAAAGCGATACCATCGTAAAGAACGGTCGTATCAACATTACATCCCAAGAATCCATTGGTATATGGTAATCCGTTATCTGTTACTTCGTAATTTAGAATTTGAGTTACGGTCAATTCCAGACAAATTGGGGTAAGTTCTTCACAATCAGCAGCCTCTATTTCTGGTTGTCCTAAATAAGTTTCTTCCAAACAAGGTCGGCAAAGTACATTTAAGTCTAAGGTATCTATACATCCTTCGAGTAAATTTTCGACAATTACTTGATGGAAGCCTGTATCAATGGCTAATTCTAGTCCGTTTGGAATAGGCTGTAGTCCCGGCTCAACGTTTTCAATGGGTACGCCGCCAAGAGAGATGACCGCAGTTCCATAATTATTATTAAAGTTGTCACCAATAATCAGGAATTCATCCAATCTCCAGTTTCCAGCGGGGAACCATACATTAAAGGAGTCTACCAATTCTTGAGGACTGGTCAGGTTTTCTGCACTAAAGACAGTTCCTTGCACCGACCATTCTTCAAGACCAAACAGATTAAGATTAAATAAGTTAGTTACATCATATTGTACTAAAGAATCAATATTACAACCCAAAAATCCTCCTGTATAAGTTGCTCCGTTGTCTGTGATTCGATAGTTAATAATTTGACTGATAGAAAGGTCTACACAAATAGGTGCGGTACCATCACAGTTGTCGGCGATCAATTCTGTAGGACCCGCATAAATACCTGGACAATTACGACAATCTACTAAAACGTTAAAGGTATCCACACAACCTTGTACTAAATCAAAAGTAATGATCTGATGGAAACCCGAATCGAGCGATAATTGTGTACCATCGTTATCAATATTTATTTCTCCTTGAATGATCCGCTGATCAGAAGAAGCAAAAGATCTTAACGCCATCGCTCCGTAAGTACCATTGATATCACGAGTGATAATATCATTACCTTCTAGTTCCCAATTACCTGCCGGATCTAAAATGGAGATCTCGGCAAATAAATCAGCAATATTAATAAACGTATCCACTGATATATTACCACCATTCACCGGCCATCCAGTAAGTTCATAAGGACCGATTGGAAAATCAATTAAGAATTGATCAAAGCGATAAATAAGCGAGGTATCACTTTCACAACCGACAAAATTGCCGTTCAAAAACATTCCATTATCTGAAATTTCATAATTATCGATTTCTAATATACCAATCGGCAAACAGAAGTCGGCACCAGCTTCACAATCAAAAGTAGGAAGCACAAGTGTATCACTACTTGCTATATCGCAATCAGTAGTGATAGAAAATATTACACAAGTGGTATCTGGTAAACCATTATCATTGGCAATGATACAAACGGTATCCACACCGATTCCAGAGAAGCCATTAGAAGAATAAGTTAAACATCCTTCGGCATTCAAAGTCCAACTACCAAAACTACTCATTCCAGCAAAACCACCTCCTAGCAATTCGTAGGTAATTCCAGTAGAGTCGAAACAAGATTCCAATTCAAAACAATACTCCGTAACACTGTTAGTCGGAAGATTAACATTGATAGTATCTATTGTGGGACAATTACTACATTCGTCAATAATCGGTAAATTATTTGCAATGGCTGTACATCCGTTTTGATCAGTAACAATCAGTGTATAAGCGCCAACCGTTAAATCCGTTCGGTCCTCTACATCATCGTTGCCTGGGATATCTTGCCAATCGTAAATATAACCACCATTCCCACCGCTAGCGGTAACGAAGATCATTCCCGTGGTATCACAAGTTTGATTTTGCGTAATAATATCTAAAACAATCGCTGTTGGCTCTTCTACACTAAAACAATTCTCTCCTGCTAAACAACCGTCGGCATCGGTAACCGCAATACAATATTCTCCAATTCCTAAAGAGCCATTACTAACCTCTTGGCCATTGACATCAAAGATAGTTGCACTAAAAGGTTCTGCAAATCCTGACTCTGTAGTCACTGTAAAATCCACCGTACCATCTTCGTTTCCGATACAGCTGAGCAAGACTGGATTTTCATCAATATTTATGTTGGCTGCGGCATCCACTTCATTTAATAATACAAAAGAAGTAACCTGTTGACAACCTGTAGCGCCGTTATCGGTGACTGTGACCGAGTAGAATCCTGCTGCTAAATTATTACGGCTAGCACCGCCACCACCATCACTCCACGCGTAGGTATAACTCGTACTACCATTGGCTACGTCAATACTTACCGCCCCATCGTTGTCATTACATCCTGGAAGATCATCTATATTAACCGTTACTTCTAATGGATTAAATTCTTCAATCACCACTTCTACATAATTTAAGCAACCAGTAGAAAAATCTGTCACTGTTACAAAACAAGAACCAGCAGGCAAGTTATTGACACTAAAACCTGTTAAACCATTGCACCATTCATATTGGTAAACAACGGGGCCTAAAACACCAGTACCATTAGATTCATTACATGTGGCTGGTGTAGTAGAAATAATTTCTGGTTGTGGGCCATCGGCATTTTGAATCGCAAAAGTAGTTGTAGTCTGACAAGTCGGATCATTTAATCGACTGATTACTACCGTGTATACGCCAGCTGGAATATTATTAGCAAAAGCATCCTCACTAACGTTTGGTGTCCAACTGTAAGTAAACTCGGCATTATCACCAACCATTTCAAGAAAAGCGGAACCATTGGACTGGCCACAACTTGCAGCAACCTTAACGGTATTTTCTACAATTGGATTAACACAATTAATAGGAATACAAGTATCTAGAATGTTGATATCGTTTACAACCACACTACATCCTACGTCATCGGTAATCGTGACATCGTAAGATTCTGGCAATAAACCTATTCGATCTGAACCATTATCATCACCCGGTAAATCGGCCCAATCAAAAGTATAAGGAGCTACACCACCCGTGGTAACCAGTGTTATTGAACCATCTGTCAGACAAGTCTTATTTAGAGCGATCACATCAATATCTAGCAATTCATTTCCTTCCACCTCGAAACAAGATTCTGCAGCTAGGCAGTCATTACCATCGGTCACTAAAATACAATAAGTTCCAATGTTCAATTCACCATTTACTAGTTCATTTCCAAAAGCATCTACAATGGTTATCTGAGGTATCCCCTCAAAATCAGGATCGGGAACAACGGTAAAATCAACGGTACCATTGGCATCTCCGGCACAAGCAATCGTTACAATTTCGTTTTCGTTTTCGATATTAATGGTCGCTCCAGAAACATCATCATTGAGCGCAAAAATCAACTCTGTTAAACAACCTGTTTCTGGATCTACGACTAGGACGTTATAAACTCCAGCAGCTAAATCATTCCGAGTGTTTCCTCCACCCCAACTGTATTGATAATTTCCACTACCACCGGTAACTTCAATAGTAACAGAACCATTGTTTTGACCACATTGCGGATTTTGATTAATATTGGCGGTAGCTTCTAGTCCATTTTCTGAAGGTACCACAACTGCAATAACATCCAGACAATTGGTAGATAGATCGTTAACAGTTATAAAATAAGTTCCTGCTGCTAGATCTTCCCGATTATTGGTTACTTGATTATCACTCCAAGTATAGGTGAAATCGGTTGGCAGAAGGGTCACTCCACCATCCTGAGCTAGACAATTAGCAGGAATAATTTCGATACTAGTTGGTTCAGGGCCATCTGTGTTTCCTACCGCAAATTCTACGGAAGTAGTACAATCAGGATCCTCGTTGTTTGTGATCAACACGGAATAAGTTCCAGCAGATAAGTTAGTAGCAGAAGTACTATTACTTACGTTGGGAGTCCAAGCAAAATTGTAGTCAGCTGGATTCAAATTTATTTCAATCGTAGCCTCACCATCGTTGTTATTACAGGTCGCTTCGCGAACCACAATGCTAGAAACTTCCAGGTCTTCACAACCTTCACAATCTACTGGACTTTCCACCGTAATGTTTTGAACTACAGCGATACAACCGGAAGCATCGGTAACAGTTAGATCATAGGATCCGCCATCTAAATTAGTCCGTGCTGGACCATTATCATTACCTGGAATATCAGCCCAATCAAAAGTATACGGTGCATCACCTCCTCTCGCTTCAACTAGAATCGAGCCTTTAGTAGAACAAGATTCGTTCTTTATCTCAACATCAATATCCAATAATTCTGAACCAAGTACTTCGAAACAATCCTGTATTACTAAACAATCATTTGCATCAAAAACCATGATACAATAATTTCCTGGACCCAGTTCCCCGTTGGTTACTTGGTCTCCACTTTGATTAACGATTATTATATTGGGAACGCCATTAAAATTGACATCTGGATTTACGGTATAGTCAACCGTTCCGTTATTGTCACCTACACAGGCAAGTTGAATCATATTATTGTCTATGTCAATGGTAGCTGTACTTAATAGATCATCTAGTACAAACATTATATTGGCCTCACAACCATTTTCTGGATCAACCACTGTCACACTATACATCCCTGCAGCAAGATCATCTCGTCGCTCATCGGGTCCCCAACTATAGTTATAATTTCCACTTCCGCCTGTTACTTGAATAGTAACAGAACCATTATTATTTCCACAAGTAGACTGATCGTTAATTTTAGCGTCAATCTCTAGAGGATTTTCTTCAGGAATAGTTAACGTAATTATATTTTCGCAAGCAGTATTCGGGTCCGTAATGGTAACAAAATAGTTACCCGCGGCAAGGTCATCGCGGTTATTGGTTACTTGATTATCGCTCCATGTATAGGTATAATCTTCAGGTGTTAGAATAGCCGTTCCATCTTCTGCCAGACAATTAGCTGCTGTAATTTCGATATTATCCACTTCTGGACCATCCGATGTTCCCACCTCAAATTCCACCGCAGTGGTACAAGTACCGGTTTCTAGATCAGAGATTACTACCAGATAGGTGCCAGCGGCAAGTTCTGTAGCTGTCGCAGAGTTGCTGACGTTTGGCATCCAAGCAAAACTATAATCTGATGGATCTACATTTAGATCAATGGTTGCAATTCCGTTCGAGTTACCGCAAGTAGTTTCAATTACTACAATATTAGTTACGACTGGTATTTCACAATTATCACAATCATTTGGTTCTGGAACATTAATGTCTTCTAAAACAGCAGTACAACCCAAACCGTCTGTTACGGTTAGTGAATAATCTCCTCCTGTCAGGTTGGTTCGAGTAGCAGGATTATCTGACCCTGGAATATCGGCCCAGTCGTAATTATAATTTCCATCTCCTCCAGTAGTCGTTTCTATATTGATACTCCCTCCTCCATCACAAGAGGCTTCAACTACAGAAAAATGAACGGTAATGGCTTCTGGTTGTACAAATTCAAAACATTCAGAAGCTGCCAAACAATCATTCCCATCAAATACAAGCAAGCAGTATTCTCCCAAAGTCAACATTCCGTTTGCAATCGGTGCATTATTACTATCATTTATTTCTACTCTGATTGGAAATGTAAAACCAGCAGCAGGCGTTATTTCGTAATCAATCGTTCCGTCAAACGCTGTAGGACAATCTGGCGATAAATCAGTATTGATTGTAATTTCGGCTCCGGTCACATCACCATTATTAAGAGAGAAGAGTACTTCATCGATACAACCAGTTTCGTTGTCAGTAACTACAACAGTATAGGATCCAGCTGTTAAATCATCTCTAGTGGCCATGTCCAAGGACATACCATCACTCCAAAGAAAAGTATAATTTCCACTTCCTCCTAAAACAGCAATCGTAGCTACTCCGGACGTTTCGTTACAGTCTGGTTCTTGTTCTATAACAACAGAAGCCGTAAATGCTTGAATAGATAAGACGGTTACTTCAATAAAATTGAAACAATCTGGCTGTTCAGGATCTTCAACTAATACAGTATAAACACCGGCTACAAGATCCGTTCTAACCGCTGTCATAAGTCCATCAATAACCCAAGTATAGTTTAGATTAGTTGGGGTTAGATTCGCCGTACCATTGGACAACTCGCAAGTAGCAGGAGTGGAAAGCACCGTTGTAGGAGCAGGCCCATCCGTATTACCCACAAAGATGTCGCGAATAGTTTGACAGCTTCCATCACTAATCGTCACCTGGTAAGCACCACTTGGTAAATCAACTTGCTGATTCCCAATTCCGTTTAGATTGCCTGGAACTGCGGACCATTGGTAAGCATAATCTGTATTATCTCCCACCATTACGATGGTAATAGAGCCCGTCGAATTTTCACAAGAAGTATTCTGAACAACCACATTTTCAATCACAGGATTCTGGCAACCGCAGTCTGCTGTAACTACAATCGGTGCGCCCATAACATCAAGCGCTGCACAGATATCTCCTCCTCCTTGAATCAGCAACTCGTTAATATCAAATCCGGTAGTTGTTCCTAAATTAATCACCCCTAAGTCAAGGGTATTGGGGTCATAAATAAGGGTATGAATCGTATAATTGTCAGGCAAAGAAAGTACAAAATTTGGAGTTGGACTAGCATCTCGAATCAGTAAATCCGATCCGCTAGTAAGTACGTATAAAAGATTATATCCTGCAGGAATTACTGGATCATTTATATGCAAGGCACTTACATTAACCGTAGATTCCACTAGACAATACATCTCAGGATTGGGTGTAAGGCTACCAGCATCAGCATCACAAGTTTCATCACATAAAACAGTAATGACCTGATGTTCTGAAGATTCGTTTCCGCAATCATCTGTTGCAATCCAGGTACGGGTAATAATGGTCTGACAACCATCCATTTCGGAAGATTCGTCCAAAACTACGTTCGGCGATTCTGCACAATTATCATTAGCAGTAACTGAAGCGGGAGGCGGAACAGTTTCTCCGTTGGCTGGGTCAACGGTAATATTTCCAGGAACATTTACGAGGTCTGGTCCTTGGTTATCAGTAATGGTGATCGTTTGAATTTCTTCTAATTCATTTCCACATTCATCGACTACCCCCCATATTCGACGTAGGGTATAAGAATGATCACAGTCTCCGTCTATTCGCTCTTGCTCAAAAGAAACCGTTAAATCATCTGTACAATTATCAATAGCGGTAATAATTGGAATAGGTGGAATCTCATCACAAGCCACCTCAACACTTGGTGGAACACCAAACATCTTGGGGGATTCAGTATCACGAACGGTGATTTCCTGAGTGGCAGCTGAGACGTTGCCATTATCATCATAAACCGTCCAAGTGCGCCGTAGTATGGCATTTCTAGGGCAATCACCTTCTTCTCTTTCCTGCGTCATAATAACTTCCGGATCTTCCACGCAATTATCGGTAGCAGTTACAGTAGGCACTGGGGGAATATTGTCGCATTCCACAATTACGTCGTTGGGTATGCCACTTAGTACTGGCGGTTCTGTATCATCATCACATTCGTCACAAACCTCATTAATCGTAATTTGAACACAATTGCTCTCTGTACTCCATACTCCACAACCCAAGCGACGAGAACAGCGACGAAACCAAGTCGTAGTTGCCAATGGTCCTGGATCATAAGTAGCGGCTGTCGCGCCGGGAATTGCTTGTGTTAAGTTGTCTGGACAGGTTTCGGTAGAAGATAACCAGAGATATTCTAATTCTCCTGATCCTCCGGAAGCCTCACTAAGACTTACCAGTAAAGGTGGGTCATTGGCTCCATCACAGAGTACTGCGTCATAGCCGATAGTACCTCCATCAGTGGTATTTTCGCACTCTGTCATGGAAATTGGCTTGTTTTCCGATCCCGCATAGGACCAAGAAGAAAAGGCGAGTAAGAATACCAAAGTGATTGGTATCCACCTGAAGAAAAGGTTGTTTAAATAAATGGCTAAAAAATGCCGGACGTCGCATGCCTGACTCATAGGATGTAAGTTGTGGTATGGGCATCATACTGGATTAGCCCATGTTGTAAGAATTCGTTTCGGTTATATCGGTGGTTAAATTCCGAAGATTGTCGACGGGGAGCCTGTCTGACAATGGTTATTCATTCTGTTAGATTGATATCAATCTATTTCAAAAGCAATTGTGGTGATTGTGATTTTGAAAAAATATTACGTTGGGAGTTAACGATCTACCAGAAAGTCAATTTTCAATCGTAAATAGTTTTGGGACGATTGTAGTGAAATCAACTAAGTCTAAGGGGAAAAAGCCGGATATCAGGGTAGTCAGGGCCTTTGACATTTTGATGTACCATCTTCACGATGAACAGCAAATTTACAAAAATAGCTAGTCGTTGTAAAGGGTTGATGATAAATATGTTAAATTAACGGCTAATTTAATAAAAAATCAAAGAAACCATACCTTCAAAAGTTAATCTTTTAACTTTATGTTGAACGCTTTATCTCCACAGGAAAGGTAATTCCCTCCAAAGCTAGCTGCGTATTGGGAAAAACAGATTTTGCTTCGTTTAATAATACGTTCAAATCGTGATAACGCGAAGAAAAATGACCAATTAATAGATTTTCCACCTCAGAATCCTTAGCAATCATAGCGGCCTGCTTAGCAGTACTGTGTTTAGTAGCAATGGCATTTTCAGCTTTATCCTCTGCAAAAGTGGCTTCATGGTAAAGAAGATCAATTTTCTTTAGTAACGGAATAATATCTGGTTTATAAGCAGTATCTGAGCAATAAGCGAAAGAACGAGGGATATAAGGAGGAAGGGTTAAGGTCTCATTTTCAAATTCCTCTCCCTTAGTGTTAGTACCTTTCCCTCCTTTTTTAATATCATTGATTTGCTTAAAATCTATTCCATATTCAATTAATTTTTCGGGAATGACGTTTAATAAACGCTCTTTTTCCCGAAAAAGATAGCCACAAGCAGGAATCCGATGATCCAACGGTATGGTCGTAACGGTAAGATTTTTATCAGAAAAAATTAAGGTAGACTTCGTCGGGTCTACAACGTGGACATTCAGCGGATAAGTTAAGTGAGATTGACTATACTTGATTTGTACATCGAGCAGCTCCTGAATACCAGCAGGACCAAAAATATCCATTGGTTCGGTTCTTTGTCCCAAACTATAAGAAGTTAATAAACCAATAAGGCCAAAAATATGATCTCCATGAAGGTGACTAATAAAAATCTGGTTGATTCGGTGCCGACGAATATTATGGTCATTCATCCTTATCTGAGTGCCTTCTCCACAGTCAATTAGGTATAATTGTTCGTTAACATTCAGCACTTGAGCAGAAGGGTGCCGTCCAAATGCCGGTACTGCAGCATTAGATCCCAAAATAGTTACCTCAAAAGTCATAGTAATTATTTATTAAACTTGTTCTGACAATACAAGTCTATTTGCAAACAACCAACGGCCGCAATCAGGTCTCCTCGGTGTCTGAATCGATTTCTCGAGCAATTTCGTCCATTAGCACATAGTCAATTGCTTCTTGACGGGTGGGGATGATGGTTAAAACGGTATCCAAACGAGAAATGGTAATTAATTTCTTAATATTCTCACTAACAACGCCAGTGATCACAAAAGTTCCAAAGCCCTTCCAAAGGCGCTCAGCGGTGAGTATGGCTGACAATCCAGAAGAATCAACATATTCGACAGGAGAAAGGTCTAAAATTAGATTTTTAATGCCTTCATTACGGTAAAAAACAAATTCTGACTTTAAATCTGGTGCAATCAGACTATTAAAAGTAGATTCTTCTAATTTCAGATAAGTGTATCGTTCTTGCTTGTCAACGGTAAATTTCATCAGCTTGATAATCTGTTTAAGGGCAGACTAAGTTCTGCTCTATGGATGTTCTAAGTTCACAAATGTAAAGATTAATCCCCAAAACCTCTAAAATATCTTCAACAAAAAACACCCTTACTCGAAAGTGCAAACCAACTGTCAAACCTGAGCACAAGAAAGTCCTTCATTGGTCCGATTCTTAACAATATTTTAAGGCAATCTGCTACATATATGTAAAACCTTCTTCGTTATATATATGTTCGGTAAAGTAACATAACAACCAAAATATTATTTTAAGACATGTAAACGCTATAAATTTTAATAGAAGTTATTAAAAAAATGACAAAAAACATTATAAATTTACGTCACATATTAATGATTCATTTATAGTGGCATTATTTTTACAGCAAAATAAGAAAAGTAAGCAATTTCTAAATTGACAGAATCCTTATTAAAGGTTGTTTACTTGACGAATTAGTCTTAATATTGTCTCACACCATCTACCTAATTTTATGGTAGACCAAATTGAAGATTACACAGTATGAATAACAAAAGATTCTCACCGAAAGTCAAGCAAGTAATCTCTAAGAGTCGTGATGAAGCGATTCGAATGGGACATGATTACATTGGAACTGAACACCTCTTGATGGGTATTATGCAAGAAAACAACGGCCTAGCCATCCGCGTATTGGACAGTCTGGAAGTTGATACTTCTGATTTAAGACAAACCATCGAGGATTCAATTTCCCGTAACCCTTCTGGCCGTGCTGCCTTGAATGTTGGCAACTTGCCACTCAATAAGCAAGCAGAGAAGGTCCTGAAAGTTACTTTTCTTGAAGCAAAGATGATGAAGGCCGAAGAAATTTCGCCAGAACATCTAATGCTTTCTATTTTAAAAAACAAAGATAATCTGGCATCTCGTATTCTACACCAATTTGAGGTAGACTACGATGTTTTCAAATCCGAACTGGATTTTGTCCGTCAAGAGTCAGACTCTGTCACTCCAGATATTTTCAACCAAGCCCCTTCTGAGTCTGAAGAACCCTTCGAAGAAGAAGATGCTTCCCGTTACCAACGTAAAGGCAATAGTAAGTCCCGCACACCGGTACTGGATAATTTTGGTCGTGATATCACTAAACTAGCGGAGGAAGACAAACTAGATCCAATTATTGGTCGTGAAACCGAAATTGAGCGAGTTTCTCAGATTTTGAGTCGACGTAAAAAGAATAATCCGATTTTAATTGGAGAACCTGGAGTAGGTAAAACCGCTATCGTGGAAGGGCTCGCACTGCGAATCAACCAACGTAAGGTTTCTCGAACCCTTTTTAACAAACGAATTGTCATGCTCGATTTGGCCGCTCTCGTGGCTGGTACTAAGTACCGTGGTCAGTTTGAGGAACGGATGAAAGCCATCATGAATGAATTGGAAAAATCACGTGATGTGATCCTCTTTATTGATGAAATTCATACCATTGTTGGTGCAGGTGGCGCAACTGGATCACTAGATGCTTCCAACATCTTTAAGCCTGCCCTCGCACGAGGCGAACTCCAATGTATTGGTGCTTCTACACTCGATGAATACCGTCAGCACATTGAAAAAGATGGTGCCTTGGATCGTCGTTTCCAAAAAGTAATTGTAGATCCGCCATCTGCGGAAGAGGCAGTTCATATTCTAAACAATATCAAACCTAAATACGAGGACTTCCATAATGTCAATTATTCTGACGAAGCTATCGAAGCTTGTGTGAGTTTAAGTGATCGTTACATTAGCGACCGATTTTTACCGGATAAAGCGATTGATGTTCTAGATGAGGTTGGTGCTAGAGTGCATTTGAAAAATATTCATGTTCCTAAACACGTCGAAGATCTTGAAAAAAAGATTGAAGACTTGAAGGAAAAGAAAAACCAAGCCGTTAAGAATCAGCAGTACGAAAAGGCCGCTGATCTCCGTGATGATGAATCAAAATTGGTTCGCCAGCTGGAGTTTGCCAAAATGGAGTGGGAAGAAGAAGCTAAAACCAAACGTTATCCAGTAGATGAAGAGGATATTGCTGAAGTGGTATCCATGATGACCGGTATTCCGGTGAGAAAGGTTGCACAGAGTGAAAGTAATAAGCTGGTTGGTATGACCAAGGATTTACAAAGTGTAATTATCGGTCAAGACGAGGCAATTACCAAAATTACCAAAGCCATTCAACGGAACCGGGTAGGATTGAAAGATCCTTCCAAGCCGATTGGTAGCTTTATTTTCCTTGGACCAACTGGTGTTGGTAAAACGGAATTAGCAAAAGCATTGTCCCGCTATATTTTTGATTCAGAAGATAACTTGATCAGAATCGATATGAGTGAGTATATGGAGAAATTCTCCGTTAGCCGCTTGATCGGTGCGCCTCCAGGCTATGTAGGGTATGAAGAAGGTGGACAATTAACTGAGAAAGTTAGACGTAAGCCTTATTCTGTAGTCCTCTTAGATGAGATCGAGAAAGCGCACCCGGATGTGTATAACATCTTGCTACAAGTGCTTGACGATGGACAGTTAACAGATGGACTAGGACGTAAAGTTGATTTTAAGAATACACTGATTATTATGACGTCCAATATTGGGGTACGTCAACTGAAAGACTTCGGTCAGGGTGTAGGTTTTGCGACCCAAGCCCGTCAGGACTCAGCAGAAGATACAACCAAAGGTGTCATTCAAACGGCACTCAAGCGTACCTTCTCTCCTGAATTCTTAAATCGTATTGATGACGTGGTTATCTTCAATAGCTTGGATCAAGCTGATATCTTTAAAATTATTGATATTACACTTAAGGATTTGTACAATCGATTGGACGGAATGGGTTACAAACTCAAACTGAACAAGAAAGCAAAAGAATTTGTAGCGGAGAAAGGATTTGATCCTCAATTTGGGGCAAGACCTCTTCACCGAGCCATTCAAAAGTACATTGAAGATCCATTGGCAGAGTTTATTTTGAATAATAATCCTGCGGAGGGAAGTGTGATGTCCGCCGTCTTGAATAAAGCTGGTGACGAATTAACGATTAACCTACAGAAGAGTGTTAACACCGATGTAGGAGAGAAAGAGTAGCTGAAAAGCCTACAAGATATAAGGAAGCCCCAAACAGCGGTTGTTGTTTGGGGCTTTTCTTTTAGTTTTTGAATAAAAAATTAGGATATTTCTTGTTTCTAAAAGATTATTCAGGGTAAAACGGCCAAAATTTGTGAGTATTTTTGAAGAAATTCGGGAAGTTTTCTAAAAAAAAAAATAAAATCACGCTTTCAGGAACTTTTTAGGTACTTTTACGATTATCCTATAGAGGCTATCAAAAGGTTTTGTACTTTCGATATTCTAAATACATTCTCATTTTTTAATTAAAAAAAAGCATATTGGCAAAAAGACGCTCTTATAGACCCGTAGAACGGGCACCACAATTCAAAATCAATGAACGTATTCGTGTTCCTAATATTCGTTTGGTAGGCGATAATCTGGAACAATTAAGTGAGCTGATTGGAAAAAAAATCACTCCTGATGTTTACCCAACCCGTCAAGTAATCGAATGGGCGCAGCAGATGGAACTAGATCTAGTAGAAATCTCTCCTAAAGCCGATCCTCCGGTTTGTAAAATTATCGATTATAAGAAGTTTCTTTACATGAAAAAGAAACGGGAAAAAGAAATCAAATCCAAGGCAGTAAAAACGGTTATTAAAGAAATTCGATTTGGTCCAAATACAGATGATCACGATTTTGCTTTTAAACTCAAACACGCCTTAAAATTTCTGGACGAAGGTTCGAAAGTAAAAGCATATGTTTTCTTCCGTGGCCGTTCTATCGTATTTAAAGACCGGGGTGAATTATTGTTGCTTCGCTTACTAAAAGAAGTAGAAGAAAAAGGAGTCCCAGAAAATCTTCCGAAATTGGAAGGACGAAGAATGACGGTGATGATTACACCAAAGAAATCAGCTAAGTCAAATAAAAAGAAAAATTAATTTTTATACTAGAATCCATCCCACTATTTAATTGGATTCTTTTAGTTTTCTCATACAAATACACAAAAGTGAATGTTACGAATAGTAATGTTCGCTTTTTTTATTTCACTTCTCCTGGTACTTCTCGGTCCTCGATTTTCAAATATTTTTCAATCTCTTGCTCCAAAAAACGTGTTTTGGCAAGACTGATATCTGACAATACGGTTACCTCCTTTTGACCACTAGGCTGATTTATCATCAAAATAACACTATGATATGCATTTATTTTTTTTACATAAACTTGATCAATATCCCGAACCAAAAATCGTCTGTCTTTAATCAGTTTTTTGGGTCGCCACTGTATATTTAAATAGACATCATCCATCGTAATGTAGACTCTATGCTTGGAAAAAGTAAGAAGATTCATAATAGGAAAAATTCCTATCATCCAAGAAGCCAACATAACCACCAAAGGAAATCCTTCATTAAAAAATGCAATGGTAAAAAAGATAGGCAGAAGCGGCCAGAACACCCATGGAAAAATATCTACTATTGAGGCATTCTGTCGCAGTGAGAGCTCCAATTCGTTTTGATAAGCATAGAGGTCTACTCCTTCCGGGCGGACCACGGTTTGTTCAGGTTTACGAGTGGTAAGTAATGTGTCTAGTTTATGCTGAAAAGGAAATACGGCATGGCAGCCTCTACATTTAGCTATTTTATCTTGAATATTGATATCATCAGCGGGTATAGATTGCCCACAATTCGGGCAGCTGATCTTTTGAAAATTAGAATTTTTCCGTTTTTCTAGTGATTTTAGTTCTAGCTTATGCTGAAACTCCTTTTTTTCTTCCATAATTTCCATTTACTTGCAGACACGAGTAAGGTACGATTATTCCAAAAAAAGGCAAAATACGGGGTAAATTAAGGTTGTTTACTTCCCCTATATTGCTTACATTTGCAATCTATTTCAAAAAAATAAAAGAATTATGCCTAAAATGAAGACCCACTCAGGGACTAAGAAGCGATTCAAGGTAACTGGTTCAGGGAGAATTAAAAGAGGACAAGCTTATAAGTCACACATTTTGACTAAGATGTCCAAGAAAAGAAAGCTTCGTCTACGTGATACTGTTTTGGTATCTAAAGCGGATGAGAAGCGTATCAAGCACTTACTTTGCATCGGATAAGAGCGAGTAAACTTATTTTTTAACGAGAGCGAAGGTTTAAAGCATTCTAAATACGAATCCCTCCGCTGTACTAAATCAATTAAATATGCCTAGATCGGTAAATTCGGTAGCGTCCCGAAAAAGACGTAAGAAAA
>CAZYAC010000056.1:0-9943 GCA_964645475.1 uncultured Saprospiraceae bacterium
TAATAAACTGTTCAGCGAAAATATAAAGCTTAACCTCAAATAACCATATTTAAAGCGTCTGTTTAGTAATAAACAGGCGCTTTTTTTGGAGGTTGCAAGAGCAAATTTTATTCAAGAGCAACCTCAACTTCAAAATCAATTTCAAAAGATACAGATCAAGGTTCCATCCCTGTCTAATCCCAAGCGTTTCAACTTCCATACTTTTAGGAGTGAATTCATCACTGAATTTTGTCGGTAATCACAAATTGAAGTTGCTATTGCAGTTGAAATTGAGATTGATTGAAAAAGCCTTAACCTACGGTTCCAATCTTAGCTTCTCCCAGTCATCCTTATTTTTTTGATAAAAAATTCGATCGTGGAGGCGACTTGTACGGCCTTGCCAAAACTCATAATTTTCGGGAATAATTCGAAAACCTCCCCATTCATCAGGTAAGGGAAGTTGATCCACATCTTTAAATCGCTCTTTTAGTTCTGCTTCTTTAATTTCGAGTGCAGAACGGTCTCCTTTCGTAGTTTGGCTTTGATTACTGACCCAAGCACCAATTTGGCTAGCTTTGGGACGACTCTGGAAATAGGCCAGCGATTCCTCTCTTGAGACTTTTTCTACTTGACCTTCAATTCTGATTTGTCTTTGTAACTCTAGCCAGCAAAAAACCATAGCAGCTCTTGGATTGAGGAGGAGTTCTTGGCCTTTACGGCTATTATAGTTCGTATAAAAGACAAAACCGGCAGCATCATACTTTTTTAATAGTATAATCCGCGCTGAGGGCATTCCATTAAGAGTGGCTGTGGCTAAGGTCATTGCATTCGGTTCTGGGATTTTTGCTTTTAGCGCTTCTTCAAACCAAATTCCGAACTGATCCAGCGGGTCATCCTTAGTGGCATCCAATTCTAGGGTACTGGCCCGATAGTCTTCCCGTAAGTTTTGAATAAGTTTAGTTCCACTTGTATCTTTTCCCATTTCTTATCGTAATTTATTTTATAGTATATAGATTATACTTAATGTAATTTTCACGCTAACTTCCTTAGATCATTAGACGCACTATATTATCCAGTACCTACCAAATTAAACTATAAATTTTTCTAAGTACTGATACAAAAGTAAACAACTATTAAATTGATTTAAGGTAAATACCAAATTATGTCCAATAAAACTATCTGCCTCATTCTTGGAGGTGGTGTTGGAAGTAGACTTTATCCACTAACACAACATCGTTCTAAACCTGCTGTCCCGATTGGTGGTAAATACAAGCTAATTGATATTCCGATTGCCAACTGTTTACATTCTAATCTAAACCAGATTTTTGTCCTTACTCAGTA
Source organism: uncultured Saprospiraceae bacterium (assembly GCA_964645475.1). Taxonomy (GTDB): domain Bacteria; phylum Bacteroidota; class Bacteroidia; order Chitinophagales; family Saprospiraceae; genus JALZUU01. The sequence goes on from CAZYAC010000056.1 coordinate 1,321, forward strand.
CAATGCAGCCTCGCTAAATCAACATCTGAAAAATACCTATAATTTTGACGCCTTCAGTAACCGCCATGTAGAAATTCTAGCGGCGGAACAACGACTCAACGATATGAACTGGTACCGTGGTACAGCGGATGCCGTAAGACAATCACTGAGTTATATTGATCAGATGGATTACGACCATTTATTGATTCTTTCTGGAGACCAACTCTACGAAATGGATTTACAGGAGATGCTGGCTGAACACATCGACAACGATGCAGAGGTTACCATCGCTACTAAGCCAGTGACTGCTAAGCAGGCGACTAGATTTGGAATTATGAAAACGAATGATCGCCAACGTATTTTATCTTTTATTGAAAAACCGGCAGCAGAAGTTGTAGAGCAATGGAAGTCAGATTTGGATATGCCACAAAAATTAAAAGGTAAAAATTATCTTGCCTCGATGGGAATTTATTTTTTCCGTAAAGATGCGATTCATCGTTTATTTTCGGCCTTACCAGACGCGTTGGATTTTGGGAAAGAAATAATTCCTCATTCCATCAAGCATAACTACAAAGTTCAGTCATACCTATTTGATAAATATTGGGAAGATATTGGAACCATTCGGTCTTATTTTGATACCAATATGGAGCTTGCTACCGGAACTTCTGGGTATAAATTTGGCTTAAATAAAAAAATATTTACGTTCCCAACCATGCATCCACCAAGTCAAATACGTGGTACTCAGATGCAAGATGTTTTATTTGGTGAAGGTGGTCAAATAGCAGCCAAAGAACTAAGTACTTCTGTGATCGGCAACCTTACTCGAATTGGGGAAAAAGCAATAATTCGGCGAACGGTGATTTTAGGAAATGATTTTTGGGATGAAAATGGAACCTCGGAAATACCGGCTATCGGTATTGGTAAAAACACCCATATAGAAAATGCTATTATTGATAAACATGCTAGAATCGGTAAAAACGTGAAGATTATTGGAACAGCAGATATGCCAGATGGGAGACATGAACACTTTACGATTAGCAGTGGCATTGTGATTATTCATCGTAATGCGGTAATACCTGATAATACGTTAATTGGTGTGGAAGTACCAAAAGAAGAAACCGTATTTTTTTAGCGTTTTAAGTGATTTGTTAAAAAAAAAGCTCCCGGTAATAAGCCGGGAGACAAAACAAAAAACAAACACTGTTAAAACAAACACTATTTTAAGAAATGAGATAGAACACGCATTTCTAAACTGCCAAAAGCAGGATAAGTAAAAATCATATGATCCATTCGTTATTAAACGGATGGATTTTATTATGGAAGCTGTTTAAAAACTTCATGGAAATAGAAAAGGAAAAAGGAAAGAAAGGAGAAAAAAATTCTCCCGGCAAATACCGGGAGACAAAACAAAAAACAAAAACTATGAACAAACACTCACCCAAAAGTGAGTATACTTTATATTAAATTTTATTATATGTGTATTACGTATGATTTACCCTATGGTTTCAAACAAGCGATAATATTATCTGTTTAAAATTATATTCAAATCAGCTGATTATCAATAGTCAAAATGTGTACCAATTCTAGTATTTAATTTGTTTCCAGCAGGTGTAGTTCTTGATTTTCTACTTGGGTATTTATGTGGGATGTATTGCTTATTACTGGTAAAATCACTGTAAAAACACTACCCTCTCCCACTTCACTATTTAATAAAATATCACCCCCAAGTCGGTTAATTATTTTTTTACAGATAGCAAGTCCCAGACCAGATCCCTCATATTCCTTGCGATTATGTAGTCTTTTAAACATCCCAAATATCTGGTCGTGATACCGTGCTTCGATTCCAATACCATTATCTGAGATAATCAAGTGGTGAAAGTTATCAGCTAATCGGTAATTGATGGAAACTTTTGGATTGGAATTATCATTATATTTTATACCGTTTTCAATTAGGTTTTTCAAAAGAATACGGAGTTGTGCCGTATTGGTATAAATAAGGGGAATCGCATTTACTTCTACGATTCCTTTTTTCTCTTTGATCAATTCACCTAAGCCAATTTTAGCTTCTTCCACTAGTTCGGAAACCAAGATGGGAGATACCTCAATATTCTGAGATGAAATTTTAGAAAAAGAAAGTACGTCATTAATTAACTGTTGCATCTGACGCACATTTCGCAATATAAAACCAAAATATTCCTCTTCTGTTTCAGATCTATTGGATTGGCTTTGTTCTCGTTGTAGTAGTTTTACAAATCCGTTAATATTACGCAGTGGTTCTTTTAGATCATGAGAAGTGATATATGCGAATCGTTCTAACTCTTGGTTACTTATTTTCAACCGTTCATTTACCTGCTCCAATTCCATCGTTCTCGATTTTACACTTTCTTCCAAAATTCTGTTATTCTCTTCTCTTCTCCGCTTTCCTCGATAGAGGGTAAAAGTGACTAAAGTCATTAAACCAAATAAGGAAAATACCGCTATACTTCCATAAGTACGTTGACGTAACATCGCATAGCTTTTAGCCTGTTCCGCTTTAAGCACTTGATTTTCTGCTTCTTTTTGGGAGATCTGATGTTGGTAATCGAGGTCACGAATATTTCTTTCAAGGGTTAATCTTGATAAACTATCGCTAATATTATGATATTGTTTCTTGTTCAAATAAGCTGCTTCAAAATCTTCAGTGGCAGCGTATGCATTTGTCAAAAGGCGATAATTCTTTTTTTGATCATCAAGTGCTTCGCTCTCGATGGACAATTTTAGTGCTTCATTAGCAGCAGCAATGGTCTGAGAGAATTTATTTTGCTTTAAATAGATGGAAGCGGATATTGTTAGATTTTTACTTAAAACATCTGAAAAATTTTTCTTTCTGGCTATTCTTTCTGCCTGTCCAGCCACCTCCAAAGCCAATTCTTTTTTGCCTTGCAAATCTAGCAATCTAGCTTTTTGATTATAGAATAGACTACGAACATATTGATCACTGGTTCCTTCACTTTTCTCTAGACGATTCATTCCTTTCTCCAACCATTCATCCGCTTTATCATACGCCTTCAATTCTAAATAACTATTGGTAATTAAAATTATATTCATGTTTATTAAATAAGCATGATTTACCTTTTCCGCCAAAACGCTAGATTCAATCAGTACTTCTATCGCCCTTTCATGCTGATTATCAGCCGCCAAATCTTCCCCCATACTACAGAGATTTATGGCGACTCCGAGCGTATCTTTTTTAGATCTGGCTACCTCACAAGCACTTTGATGATAAACATATGCTTGGGTGTAATCGCCTCTTGAATAATAATTGACCCCGATATTATTCATCATCGTACTTTCAAGCTTCCAAAGACCAAAATCTTTAGCCACTTTAGCTGCAGCTTCAAAAATTTCCAAAGAAGTATCTGTTTTACCTTGCATCTGAAAACTAATACCCATAGAGTTCATGCCTTTGACAATTCCTTCTGGGAAATTAATTTTTTCTGAAAGCTGTTTCGCTTTTTGACCATAAAAAAACATAAGACCCAAGTCTTCATTCATCATCTCTTTAGATAAATCAAGTAAGGTCATCACCTTGACTGAATCGTCCGACAATAATTCTAATGCTTGCTGCAAACTATCCAAAGTATTGGCTTTCACTTGAAGAAAAACAGTTAAATAGAGCAATAAAATGAGTATTAACTTATGGAATCTCATAAAGTAGATTAAGTTTCTTAAGTAGAAAAATATCGAAGAGCGGGAAGTAATTGAGAGAGGATAAATTTGATAATTCAAATATTAGTCCAGAAGCTGATCCAAAATAACAGGATCTTTTATTTGGTCATCGGCAGCTAATAACAGTGCTTTACTGACGATGATAGAAAGGAGTTGATCTCCTTCAAAAGGAAGAAAGAGTTTATCCAGTTTGTCTGCTTTTCTATTGGGAACAATGCATAAATACTGATCGTTGGGTTCCATCAAGATATTACCGCTTCCTAAGTGGATTTTATACGTTCGCCTGCTTCCTTTAACCACCAGAAAACGATCCTCAAAATGGCATTTTGAGGCTATTTTAAGACGTGGAATCAGCTTTTCGAGGACCGTTTTTCGTACTTTGGCAGAAGTCGATAATTCACTAAACGAGTAATTCCGCCAGTAATCGTTGTGCTCGGTATTATTATCCTGCCAACCCGGATCATTTCCAATACTAGTAACCCCCACAAAAAGGTCTACATCGCGCATAATCTCCGAAAAAACAATGGCTGGTACCTCCTCCATTTCCAGTTGTTCATCATCTTCATAAAATCGTACTTGATCTGTAAAAATCAACTGAAAAGCACCTCTTTCAGTCGCTTCTCCTTCCCAATCTATTTCTACCCAATACTCAGCCGTCATATTCCATACCGGAATCGAAATAGTCGGAATACTATCATTGGCCCATTGCCCTTTAAGTTTATATTGCCAATTACGAATTTTGCAGAGTGCTGCAAACTGATGTTGACGCAAAATATGGGCTGCAAATCGGTTCGAATAGTTCCCAGTATGGCGTTCTGCATCCGTCAAAAGATATATTTCCCGATATGCTTGCTTAAAAGGTTGTCGAATTTCGTGATCCTCCAACCAAGTTCGCCATTCCAATACCTCCTGCGCTGAGGCATGGAGCGGATGCCAAAGTTCCACGGCAGCACGCTGATCGATCCAATCTAAAACTTGCCCACCGGCAGTTTGCCATTGATTATTATGATAAATGGCCGCACCGCTCTTCTCATCCTGGGTAAATTGCCAAATGAGCCGATGGCTGAGATGACTTATAAGCGGATGATGATGGTAGTATTTTCCCCAAACTTCATAACGCCACTGTCTACGACGTAAAAAAACATCTTCTATCCTCCGACGCTGAACGCTCAAATAATTTTTTAGTTTTTTTGCACGATCTTTAAATGCTTTAACGGCAATCGGATCAAAGGATTTAGGGGGCTTTTTTAGGGCTTTATTATCTCCATCCATCCATGTTGTGACTACCTTGCCATCGGTTAAAATAGCAATCGTCCCTGTATAGACATCAAATAATTCGACTATTTTATAATCCTCTGAAAGCTTAAAATTAGATACGGCCATTTCCTCTAATTCATCGGTGGTCATCTCATATTCCTCCGCTATCAGTTGTAGATGCTTGTCAACGTTCTTTCGCACGGAAGGGTATATGATTTTATTCCGAAAATGTAAAAGTTGTTCAATTCCACCTCGATCGGGTAAATTGGCTAAACTATAGAGACAGGCATTCCCCAATTTTACAGAAATAGCACCATGAGTAGGGATTTTTTTAAAGCAGGTTAATCCAATGTTTTCGATTAACGGAGTAAGGCTAGGATCATTGCTAAAAGAGGCGGCCCAAATCATTCCTTTAAACAATTCTTGGAATTGTTCGTGAAAAAAATAAAGTTCATTCCCTGTTTTGGTACGTTGAACCAACAAAACCAACTCATCTAATTTGCGAAGAAAACCGGTACTATATTTTTGATACAGCGTCGGACCGATCAGATCGATCAATTCGCTAGTTTTTCGATTCCAACCTTTGGTGGGTCGTCCGGTTTTTTTAGTAAAAAAATGATCAAAAAGTAGTTGCCAAGCACGTCCTTTATCTTCGTCGGTCGGATGATTGTAGAAAAAACTCAAATCATCCTGAATTTGATTAATCCGGCGAATGATTTTTTGTCGATTGGCTTTTAGCTGAGGAGACATTTTAGGGGTAAATTAGCCTCCTACTAGGGGCGTGAGACGAACAAAACTGACTTTAGTATCCTCATCAATGAGGATTTCTTCATGCAAATCACCTACCTGGTAGTCATCTACGAGTACAAAAAATCCATTCTTTTGAAAAGCATCTAGGGCTACGTATGTCTGTTTCTCCGCATCAATCACAGCGTCTTTTTTCATTTTGTAGCCATTCAGTACCAATTCGGCGGCCGCAGGCTGTACCAAGCCGTAATAATGCGGCTGTGTATTCTGATTAAATTGTTCAACTTCAGCGTGTACCCGTGCTTTGATTAAATCAGCAACGGTAATGGTTTCCGCATCAATTTGTAAAAGCAATTCATTGAGCAATTTTCCGGTCATGGACTCGTCCTGAATAATGATTTTTTTCATAGAACAAAAGTAAACAAATTCGTAGTGATTAGTAATTATTTTTAACAAACAAAATACCATCTATTGGACAGAATATGGGTACTGATTTTAAATTGGATAATCATCAATTAATATATTGGTTTATCACATAACTTATATATTACAATACACATCAATGTCACCGTAAATTTACGTTTTATACCTGAAAGAAAATTCTAAAATGGAAAAATTAAAACCGATACTAAAATTTGGTTATTTTTTTTTATTTTTACGATCATACCAAGTAAAAAAAACTAAACTGATACAACACATTTTATACTGTGACTAATTCCCTAATGAAGGGTCTTAATATCAGAACAATTTTTCTTCTCTACTTTTTTTAACTAAAAACAAAACTCTTTTACTATGCGACAACCCCTCACCTGGCTTATCATCCTAGCTATTTGGGTTATTGGTGGAGCCTGGCTTGGACGCAGTATCTGCTGTGGAATTGGTGCTGCTACCAGCGGCTTACTAATTAAAGATGGAGCCACCACTGTAGCCGCTACTCAAGCTGGCAATCTACTATTTGGTCTTAACGGAGCCGCTCCTATCATTGGATCAGCCGACGTCAAAACAGAATTCAACGACCTTGCTGACTATTTAAAAGATCATCCAACTAAGTCTGTTACCCTCAATGGCCATTATATGGCTTCAGAAGAAAACAAGACCAGTTTTGGTAATTTAGGATTAGCTCGAGCGGATGCCATGAAAGGTTATCTAATCGGATTAGGCGTTCCTGCCGCACAATTACTCACAGGATCTGCCCTAAAAGAAAATCTCGACATTGATGATAATAAAGTGGTCGGCGGAATGGACTATGTTTTCGGAACCATCGCTCAAGGTCGTAGCCTAAATATACAAGATGCTGCCGCATTTAGTACCACAGCGAAAGAAAATCTCGTCTTTCCAATGTCTTCCTTCGACTATGTGAATCCAGTCGATGCCGAAGTTAGCACGTCTTTCCAAAAGACCGCAGATTATCTAAAAGCCAATCCAAAACGTTCCTTGAAGATTACCGGCTTATACACGGATCAGGAAACTAATAGCAGTGTTTTACCTTCTTTAGGAATGGCGCGAGCCAACAAAATCAAAGGTATGCTGGTTGGAATGGGCGCTTCGGCCAAACAAATCGAACTAGATGAACGGATGGAAAATACGTTGGCATTCGTCAACGAAGAAACCATTGGAGGTGCTACTTACGCTTTCTTTGATGGGGCGGAAAGCGGTGATCGCTTAGCCGAAGTTGAAAAACGATTACGCGCCAAGCCAATTACCCTTTATTTTAAAACAGGTGCACAAACGCCAGATTTGAGTCCAGCGCAAAGGAATCAATTAGCTGATCTAATCTACTACTTGGATAATAAAGAAGGTGGCCGGGCTAATGCCGTAGGACACACCGACAATCGTGGTGCTGAAAGCCTCAACCGTCGTCTAAGCCGTAAACGTGCAGAAGATGTACAGGAATACTTATTCACTAATGGAGGCATTAATAAGAATCTTATTTCTGCTACTGGCCAAGGTCCTGATCAACCAATTGCAGACAACGGCACCGATGGTGGTCGAGCAAAAAACAGACGGGTGGAAATCACCATTAAATAAAATTTGAAAACGAATCATTTACCAATAATTTATAAAAAATAAAAAATATGTTTTGCAGTTTACCAATAGCATTATTATGGGGACTTGGTGCAGCTTTGCTTGGAGGAATCATCGGCTGGCTCCTGAGAAATAGTAGAATTAAAGAACTTACAGGTAATCTTGAAAGTCAGCGCCAGAAGACGGTACAGCTTCAAGGAGATTACGACTCGTCTGTGAGCAGTCTTGGCCTATTACAAGGGCGATATAACGATATGGAAACAGATTTCACTAACTGGAAGTCTCGTTACCAGACTTTAGACGGCCAGCACCAAGATCTGGATCGTAGATATAAAGAATTAGAATTGAAGTTCCAAAATATGAGTACAGCGCATAGCAACCTCCAGGCGGATTACGACAAATCTTCTCGGGAGCTTGCTGAGTTACGTGCTTCTTACAGCGACCTTGAAGGCCGTTATAAGACAACTAGCTCAGAACGCGATCAAGCAAATGCCAGAATTGCAGAGCTAGAGCGAACCATCGCAGAATGGGAAGCAAAGTTCAATACATTAGATGCACAATTTGCAACTTACCGCACCGAACAAACAACGATTATTACCTCTTGGGAATCTAAATACAACGTCTTAAATATGAGCGTCGGCGGTGGAGCAGCAGGAGGTGCCTTAGGTATTGCTGGTCTAGGTGGTGATGGAGGTGCAGCAGTAGCTGGATGGGAAGTAAAGTATAACTTATTACTAGAGCAATATGACAATTTCCGTAACGAACACGAAGATCTGATATTTGAATGGAATGGCAAATACGATAACCTAAAAGCAGAATATGATGCTTACCGCTTACAATATGATAGCAGTATGGCAGAATGGGAGTCTAAGTACAACTTATTGGTAATTGATCTAGGTAAGCAAAA
>CAZYAC010000056.1:10043-18010 GCA_964645475.1 uncultured Saprospiraceae bacterium
CTAAGGAAGTACCTGTCGAAGTGATTAAGGAAGTAGAGGTGATCAAACAAGTACAAGTACCTGTAGAAACTATCCGCGAAGTGCCTGTCGAAGTGATCAAAGAGGTCGAAGTGGTTAAAGAAGTAAAAGTAGAGGTGATCAAAGAAGTAGAAGTCATCAAACAAGTACAAGTACCTGTAGAAACCGTACGTGAAGTGCCTGTCGAAGTGATCAAAAAAGTAGAGGTCATCAAAGAAGTGAAGATACCTGTAGAAACCGTGCGTGAAGTGCCCATAGAAGTGATCAAAGAGGTCGAAGTAATTAGAGAGGTCATCAACGAGGTAGAGATCATCAAAGAAGTGCCGATCGAAATCATCAAAGAGGTCGAAGTAATTAAGGAAGTGCCAATCGAAATCATCAAAGAAGTCGAGGTTACTAGAGGTATTGACTTCAGTAACTTGGAAGAACTGATGGCACAATTAGGCACCGTGGAAGTTTCTCGAACAACTAAGGAAACAGAAGAAAAACGTCCTGCAAAGAAGGCAAAAGCCATTACCAAAAGAGCAAAGGGCGCCGCAAAAGTGAAAGTCACTGCGAAAAGTAGAAGCAAAGCGAAAGCAAAACCTAAGGCAAAAGCGAAAGCGACTACCAAAACAAGAGCAAAAGCAACAAGCAAGGCCACGACTAAAAAAGTCACTGCCGGAAAACGTCGAGCTAAAAAAGACGATCTGAAAAAGATCGAAGGTATCGGACCAAAGATCGAACAGCTACTGCACAAAGGTAAAATCACCACCTTTAAACAATTATCTACCACCAAAGTAGGTGTACTTCGTGGAATTCTTCAGAAAGCTGGATCGAGATTTACGATGCACGATCCGAGTACTTGGGCCCGTCAGGCAAAATTAGCTGCCGCCGATAAATGGGATCAGCTGAAGAAATTACAAGACGAACTCGACGGTGGTCGTAAAAAGTAAATATTTATATTCTATCAGGGATTGCGTGTCCTACGCAATCCCTTTATTTTTTCAATTTAGAAATTTAAATCCCACTGGGTATATTTTTTCACATAACATTTAAAAATGAAGAAGAACAAGCAAACAACTAAAAGAAAACCTCGCGCGACTGCCAAAAAATCGAGCACTTCCAAAAGGCCTACTGCAGCTAAAAAATCCACTACATCAAAGAAAAGATCTACTGCAACTAAAAAGTCTTCTACTTCCAGCAAAAGAATGACCACTGGAAAATTAATTGCTAAACAAAGTTTAATTGCTAAGGTTAGTAAAACGGCTGGTATCTCTATCGCCAAAGCAACTGCTGCTTACGAAACCATTCTAAAGGAAACTCCTTCTTTCCGTCAGCAATCTCTCAAAACTGTAAAAGCGAAACATGAAGTAGCTGTAAAAGCTAAATCAAAACCAACCATCAAAACGGTAAAGGTCTCCAAAGATAAAGTTGTAAAGACCAAAGACGTAGTGGAGAAAGTTAAAAAAGTAGAGGTTGTCAAAGAAGTTATTGTTGAAAAAATAGTCAAAGAGCAGGTAATCAAAAAAGTAGAGGTGGTTAAAGAAGTACCTGTCGAGGTGATCAAAAAAGTAGAAGTTGTTAAAGAGGTAGAAGTTGTTAAAGAAGTACCTGTCGAAGTGGTTAATGAAGTGATCGTCGAAGTGGAAGTTTTCCGCGAAGTACCCGTCGAAGTAATCAAAGAAATTACCTTGATCCGCGAAGTGGAAGTAGTCAAAGAAATTCCAATCACGGTTGTCAAAGAAGTAGAAATTATCAAAGAAGTACCTGTTGAGGTTGTCCGTGAGGTAGAAGTGGTAAAATCCATTGATTTTGACTCACTCAGAAAGATGATGTCTAAAATGGGTACCGTAGAAGTTTCTAAAAAAGTAGTCGGTGAAACTCGAACTGCACGAAAAGCAAAGGTCGTAGATCGTCGCGAAGTAGGTACAACTTCTACTCGTGGTAAAGCAACTATCACCCGTGGTAAATCAACTTTATTAACTGGTAAAGCCGCTGAAGCCGCTAAGAAAAAGAGTAAAACTGCTGCTAAGTCTACTAAGAAAAAGACGGTTTCCAAAAAAACGACTAGTAAAGCTAAAGCTAGCAAAAAAGATGATCTGAAAAAGATCGAAGGTATCGGACCAAAGATTGAGCAATTGCTCAACAAAGACGGAATCCATACTTGGAAGCAACTAGCTGGTGCAAAAGTTTCTCGAATTCAAAAAATATTGACTGCTGCCGGACCTCGCTATACAATGCACAATCCGGGTAGCTGGCCAAAACAATCCAACCTTGCCGCTAAAGGTAAATGGAAAGAATTAGAGAAATTACAAGATAAACTAAACGGTGGAAAGTAATCCAACGTTTAAATAACAGACTTTCTGTTTAACACAAACAAGAAGATGGTAACTCCGGTTACCATCTTTTTTTTGATTTTTTTAAATTTGTCATTGCTTATGATAAGTACTCCATCGATAGGAATTGAAAAATAAAATCCTCGAAACAAAAATAATGACTGACGTTGAAGATTTCATCCTCCAATACTCCGACAACCAACGGGCCGTGCTAGAATATTTTCACCAGCTTTTTACCAACGAACTCCAACTAACGGATAAGCTTCGTTATAAAATTCCTTTTTATTATGGTAAGTCCTGGATTTGCTACCTCAATCCACAAAAAGGTGAAAAAATCGAACTGGTCTTTCTGAGAGGACGCGAGTTGTCCAACGAACAAGGCCTACTTTCCAATAAAGGACGAAAGCAGGTCAGTGGCGTAGAATTTTCCTCCCTAGCAGAAATCCCCATCGAGGCCATGAACGAAATAATTCAAGAAGCGATCTTTCTAGATGAAATTGGTTAAGTAATGGACAATTACTAAGGCTGACATATTCTCCTTCCCAACGCCCCTACCCTTTCTCATTTTTGATTATATTTACGTTAATTAAACAGCTGAGAAAAATTACACATCTTTCGTAGTACCATTTGCCAATTACTGGCTAATGAACTACACGAATGTCAATTTTACTGACGATACTTTTACGTTTTCGAGAGGCCCAATTATTACTTTTATAATAACTTTTGTCATTAGCAAATGCTATCCTGAAGTTACTTAATCAGAAGCTAAAAACCTCGAAATAAACTCTTCGTTGAGAGGAATTTCAAATTTTCCTTCCGGATTTGCGCAGGCCGTGAACGACGAAGGAGTGAACAACTAAGTAAATCCGGAATTAAAGAAAATTTTAAAACCTCGAAACAAAAACATCATGCCCGAATTTGTACACCTCCATTGTCATACTCAATATTCTCTACTAGATGGAGCCAGTGATATTGGCACCATGATGGACAAAGCCGTCGCTGACGGACAAAAAGGAGTAGCACTAACTGATCATGGGAATATGTTCGGTGCCTTTAAATTCGTAGCAGAAGCCGCCAAAAGGAATATCAAGCCTATTATTGGTTGTGAATTTTATTTAGTTAAAGATCGACATATCAAATCCTTCTCTCGGGCCAAAGGAGAATCGGACAAACGGTACCACCAGCTCATGCTCGCCAAAAATCGCAAAGGCTATGAAAACCTTTGTAAGCTTTGTTCGCTAGGTTTTATCGAAGGACTTTATAGTAAATTCCCTAGGATTGATAAAGAATTGTTGGTGCAGTATCACGAAGGTATCATTGCGACTAGCTGCTGTCTTGGTGCAGAAATTCCTCAATTAATCCTACGTGGAAAATTGGAAGAAGCGGAGATTCAACTCAAGTGGTGGCTAGACCTTTTCGGGGAGGATTATTATATCGAATTACAACGTCATAGCGGCCTCGAAAATATCGACCAGACTGGCGTCAGCCAAGAAGACATCAACCAAGAACTTATCAAACTGGCTCGCAAACACAACGTAAAAATTATCGCGACCAACGATTCTCATTACGTCGAAGAAGAAGATTGGGCTCCTCACGATATTTTGCTTTGTGTAAATACCAATAGCTTACTAGAACAGGAAAAACGCTTTAAATTTCCTAGTTCAGATTTTTATTTTAAAACCCAAAATCAGATGTCCATTCTTTTTAAGGACATCCCAGAATCCATGGACACCACCATGGAAATCTACGATAAAGTAGAAACCCTCAAATTGGAACGTGACGTTCTCCTTCCTGCTTACCCATTGCCCGAAGGGATCAAAACCCAAGATGAATATCTGCGCCAACTTACTTATCAAGGTGCCAAAAAAAGATATGGGGTGATCACTGAAAAAATTCGAGAGAGACTAGATTTCGAGTTGAAAGTTATTGCAGCGAGTGGTTATCCTGGCTATTTCTTAATTGTACAAGACTTTACTAGCACGGCCCGAGAGATGGGCGTTTCCGTTGGTCCAGGTCGAGGATCTGCGGCCGGTTCTGCAGTAGCCTACTGTACAGGTATTACCAATGTAGATCCTATTAAGTACGATTTACTATTCGAGCGATTCCTGAATCCGGAACGGGTTTCCATGCCCGATATCGATATTGATTTTGATGACGTCGGTCGACAAAAAGTTATCGACTACGTAATTGATAAATATGGACAAAATCAGGTCGCCCAAATTATCACCTATGGTACAATGGCCGCCAAATCCTCCTTAAGAGATGTAGGTCGGGTGATGGATGTTCCACTTTCGGACGTAGACCGGGTTGCTAAAACATTTCCCTTACAACTCGGTGCGACCTTACGCGACGTACTCGCCGACGATGGAATAGCCCCCAAGTTAAAAGGTAAATTAAATTCTGAGGATATGGACAAGGCCTACCAGTTCCGGGCTTTGGCAGAAGGACAAGATGATATTGGTCGAGTCATCCGACAAGCAAAAAAACTAGAAGGTTCTATCAGAAATACCGGTATCCACGCTTGTGGAGTCATCATTACACCAGATGATATTACCAACTATGTTCCCGTCACCACGGCCAAAGATTCGGATCTACTGGTTTCTCAGTTTGACAATAGTGTAGCGGAAGACGCAGGATTATTGAAGATGGATTTCTTAGGTTTAAAAACCCTGACCATTATTAAGGATGCTGTTAAAATTATTAAAGAAACCAAGGATATAGATATTGATCCAGACGAAATTCCTCTGACCGACGAAGCTACTTACGAGCTTTTCCAACGCGGTGAAACCATCGGAATTTTCCAATATGAGAGTGGAGGAATGCAAAAACACATGAAGGAATTGCGGCCCACAGAATTTGCGGATTTAATTGCCATGAACGCCTTATACCGACCAGGACCATTGGAATATATTCCCAACTTTATTGCTCGAAAACACGGTCGAGAAAAGATCGTTTATGATTTAGCAGAGATGGAAGAATTCCTTTCGGAGACCTATGGTATCACAGTCTATCAAGAGCAAGTAATGTTGCTTTCGCAAAAACTGGCCAACTTCACCAAAGGGGAAGCCGATATGTTGCGTAAAGCGATGGGGAAGAAAAAGAAAGCATTAATTGATAAAATGTGGCCGCAATTCGTGGAGGGTTGTAAGGCCAACGGACACGAAGGAGATGTGGTTGCAAAAATTTGGAAAGATTGGGAAGCATTTGCTTCTTATGCCTTTAATAAATCACACTCCACTTGTTACGCGTTTATTGCGTTTCAGACTGCCTACTTAAAAGCACATCACCCTGCTGCCTTTATGGCCTCAGTGCTGACACATAATAAAAGTGATATTTCCAAACTGACTTTTTTCTTACGAGAATGTAAACGTATGGGACTCGAAGTATTGGGGCCAGATGTCAATGAATCTGTTTCTAATTTTACAGTCAATAAAGCGGGACAAATTCGATTTGGATTAACCGCCTTAAAAGGGGTGGGAGAAGGTCCTGTGATAGATATTATTAAAGGCCGAGATGATGGTCCTTACAAAGATGTCTACGACTTTTTGCAGCGGATCAATTTTTCCTCGTTTAATAAAAGAGCGATGGAAAGTTTGGTGCTGGCGGGCGCATTTGATTTTTATGAAGAACTGGAACGTTCCACTTATTTTGCACCAAGTGGTAAGTACGATACTTATATGGAACACTTATTACGTTATGGCGCTGCTTACCAAAATCAGAAATCTCAGGCGGCTAATTCCTTATTCGGTGCTAGCGAAGAAGCGTTGATTCCTCAGCCGAAAGTACCAGAAGGCAAGCACTGGAGTCTTGTAGAAAAACTAACCAAAGAAAAAGAGGTCGCTGGAATTTTTATCAGTGGACATCCTTTGGATGATTATCTTTTAGAAGCGCAATTGGCTTCTTGTGCTTTAGATAAAATTGATAGTTTTAGAGGTCGGGAAGTAAAATTGGCAGTCATCGTAATTGGTGCACAACACCGGATCAGCCGTAAAGGAACGGGCTGGGGATTATTTACCATTCAGGATTATAATTCAAGTTTAGAGTTTCCTTTGTTTAGTGAAGACTACGCAAAATTTAAGCATCTAATGCAGGTCGGCGAAGTCTTATTTATCACCGGATTTTATCAAAAGCGGTATAACAGCGAAGAGTATCAACTCAAACTGAATAAAGTACAACAGCTGGACAGCGTAGGAAAAAACGCCTCCCACTCCATCGTTCTCAAATTGTATATTGAACAGATTGATGAAAAATTGATGTTCGGATTAGAGAAACTTTGCAAAGAATATAAAGGCAAACACAAACTTAAATTTTCTTTACTCGACAAAGCTCACCAGACAAAACTGCATTTAGTAAGTGGTGAAAAAAAGGTGAACATCGATAATCGCTTTGTGAAGGATTTAGAGAAGTTGGGTGTGGAGTATAAATTGAAATAGCGAGATGCGTTCCATAAAACATGATTCACTCCTTAAAGTTTATAGTTTGTTAAAATAATAGAGTCTTTAGCCATAAGCTGTAAGCAATAAGCCCTCTCAACCGCGTTTAAAACGCGAATGAAGAGGGCTTATTACTTATTGCTTACCACCACTTTTATAAATTCAATCACGTGCAAATAGTATTAATCTCCTCTTATCATGCCTTTCAAAATATCTGTTGCTAAAATGTATCAAACCGGACAAATCTAACGGTCATTCAATATAATTCCACGATAAATTTATTTTTTAACAATTAAATTTTAATTATTAAAAATATTTATTGATCAGAATCTCTATCAAAGTTCGTACTTGTCGTCGTCACTACACTTTTCTTAATACGCTGATAATCAGCATATTATAAGTCTTTTTTTTTGCGTTTTCACTGCTAGAATTATATTTTCAGTAATTTTTGAAAATAGAAGCAACCTTAACTAAGTTTAGACAGGTATAGGGAATGAAGACTTAAAACAAAGAGGTAAATATTTCTTGCTTTAAGTAATCAAAGAAAACTAAACAGCTAGCTAGAATTACTAAAAACCGACACAACAACTTAATTATGATCGATTAAGTTACTTCAAATAATATAAGCTATAAAACTTCACGAGGATTGTAAAACAATAAAACCAAATTACAAAGACTCACACCCCGCAATTATGATTAAACTACATTACAGGACTACCGATAAATTCCAGAATACTAGAATTATTAATTGAAAACAATAGAACAGAATTAATTTCGATTCTCTAGTTCCCTTAATTTTTAGGATTTAATTTATCATCCATTTAGCGTTGATAAAAAATTGTGTTGACCAATCAACACCTAGTAAACCTTTGCAATTTTTAAAGGAATTGAGTTTCACAAACCTTAAAATAAAATTCATAATGAAAAAAACATCCCTCGCGATCCTGGGTGTCATTTTTGTACTCTTAAACGTACAATCTTACTCCATCGCTCAGGACAACGCAACGTACAGAGTCATCTTTGACGCTGCCTGGAGTGAATTAACACACCCAAATGACTTCCCCGCAAACGAACCAAACATAGCAAGATGGTCTCCTGTAGCAGGTATGACGCATAACGCATCTACCCAATTATTTGAAGCAGGAACCATTGCTAGTCAAGGTATCGTAAATATTTCTCAGACAGGTTCTAGACAACC
>CAZYAC010000057.1:0-17960 GCA_964645475.1 uncultured Saprospiraceae bacterium
AAGTGGTTAAAACTTTATGTCTCAATTGTGGCTAGAACTCTAAGTCAGCCGACAGGATTTAATGGCTTGATCACGATGCAATATAGATTGTATTTTCTCACTTCTATGAAAAGGAGTTAATAGAGAGAGAGTTATAAAAAGATCACGTAAGTTTGGATCGACGAAAATTCAAACAAACTATGATCACACAACTCCCTCCAGTAGGCGAAATTAAAAGATTTTTTCCAATTCACCGCAAAAGTGTGGTGGAAGTATTTATGCTATTGGTTCAATGCATTTTACGTTGCAGAACCGTTTGCTTATATAAGTGTCGATCAGAAGTTGGATCGGTGCTGGGCAAGAAAGATTATAAAATAGCTACGGCTTACACCCGCTTGATTCGTTTTTTTAAAGTGTGGCAAAGTCATACTGGCATTGAAATTACCCTGTTAGGTGACCGAGAATTTATTGGTGCTAAATGGTTTGGATTTCTAAGAAAAGTAGACTTTTCTTTCGTAATTCGTGCCAGATGGCAAGATTACTGGGGTGAAGTATCTATTTCATTGAATAAAACAATTGCCAATACAGAAAAAGAAATTCTCCGTAGCGTTCGGCAAAAAGGTTATTTTCAAACTCCGATTGTAATTTAGCGAAGCACTGGGACACGGAAGCAAGCGAACCACTCAGACTTATTTGAAGCAATTTGAAAAGGATGTTTTAGATGATATTGATGAGCGGATTTTGTAAGAAAATAAAAGGCACCTAGAAAAAATATAACTTCTTTCTAATTTCGACCATGAATTATCAACTTCCCTTTCTTCCAAATCTTATCCGATCCACCTACCTCATAAAAATAAATACCTGATTCTAGATTTACTAAGGAAAGTAAATAAGATGACTCAAATTCGTGTAATTCCTGTTGCAAAATAAGCTGCCCTACCGCATTGTACAATCGGAATTCTCCATGCGAACCCATAGGCAATTCAATGTTCAATTCTATTTTATCTATTGCCGGATTTGGAAACAACTTAAACGAAAGAAGATCAAGTGTTTCTTGGTTGACATTGGTAGGGATAGAATCGCAGACAGCTCCTTCTTCAGGACCTAAACGATAGTTCGGAAAATTAGGCAACGAAAAAGCATTATAAGTAGGCAAACGTACACTGTGTTGGGCTATGTCGCACGCTTCGCCTTGTTCGTTAGGTGCATTGATGACATGAAGGACTTTTATTGAAGCAGGACTATTAACATAGATTTTTCCGTTAGGCGCCAATTGCATCATAAAAAAACGAGTAGAAGCTTGGAAGAATGGGCCTATATCCTCCAAATGACCGTCGTAGATCGCTACTGTATCTTTGGTCGTGAGGATATCATCGGCTTCCAGATCATATTGATAAATAAAATTATAAGAGGAAATATATAAAAATCTGGAATTGGGTGAAATGGCTGCTCCTCCTACAAAGGCTGAATCTATCAATATCGTTTGCACAGGATTACTTAAGGAGCCTGTACATCGATCAAAATCATAAATATTTAAATTATTTCCTTCTGCAAGTGAAACCGCATTATATCTTGCATATTTTTTCCCATTGGGAGAGAACACAGCTTGCCCAACTCCGCTTTCAACTGGATTACCACTTTCCTGAATACCAAGATTGCTTATACCATCTGAGGTAAGTAAAAAACGATAATATTCATTAGACATATATTTTCTTATCAATATCCACCAATCAATCCCATTACTATGTTTTGTCGCCGTTATTTTCCCAACACCTAAAGGTTCATTTAAAAGGATTTCATGTTTTTCTATTACTTTCCCTAGTCCATTATTCTCGGACATATCAACTAAGGAATAATAGAAATTAGCACTACGCCAATCTAATCCGTTACTAGGACGCTCCTTATCCGCATGAAAAAGATAATAAAGGTGATCACTATTAGGTTTAGGTAGAATAATTGCTCCCTGGTCTAAAATATAACCATATGTTTGACGATTATCAGCATGTTCTCCAGGATTTAATCCTTCCCCGTTTTCCATAGGTTCATGTAACGCATTAGCAATATAAATACCATTTGTATAAAACAGTAAGTTACCTGCGGTATCGCATATACTTGCATTTGTCACATCGAAATTCATATCTCGATACTGAAAAAATGTATCCACTGAATTTGTTGTAAAATCAAGAACACTACCTCCGTAACACTCTGTATTGGCATAACTTTCATATCCAAACAACCATAAATTGTCATGTTGTTGTGCACATAAACTAGCGCACAACAACATGAAAAATGAGTAAGAGGATAATTTTAAATTATAAATCATTTAATTAATATTATTTTTCCAGTCATCTTTTCTCCGTTTACTAAGCATTCGTAAAAGTAGATACCCGACTTAAAGAAGGCTAGATCAAGATCATAGGACTTTCTACCACTAACAAGTTTAAAGTCTCTTAGTTTTTCTCCTGTCAAATTATACATGGTTAAATTAAGATCAATATCATATTCTTTATTCAATCTTAAACTTAATTGTCCACTAGTTGGATTTGGAAAAACAGTAATAGCATTAGAATTGTTTATGTTAATTTTAGAGGAATTACTGTTTTTTTGTTCCGCTGTTTCTTGACATAACTCCTTGTCATTAAAATTAATATTTTGAACTCGTTTTAACAAACCTCTGGCCATAAAAACAGCATTACCGCCAGATAAGGGATATTGTGAAGCGATGCTTTTCAGTAAAGTAAGCCTACATACGATACTACTTTAAAAAATGCGGATTTTTCTACTGCCAAGATTAGCGAAGCACTGGGACACGGAAGCAAGCGAACCACTCAGATTTAATTTGAAGCAATTTGAAAAGGATGTTTTAGATGAAATTGATGAACGGATATTATAGAAAAAAAATATCTTTACAATCTAATTAAAATACATTGTTAAATGAAAAATATAATCTTCCTATTCTTAATTCTCTTTTCTTTCAATTCCACTTTCTCTCAGGATAAAATAAAGGGTGATTTAAAAATCATGAGTTTTCTGGGAACAAATCCCAGTCTTTCAGAATCTAATGCCCTATCCGATGGAATTTATATGATGCTATATCATAGTACCCATTGGAAAAATAATGCAAGAGTTGGATACCTCAGCAGTAAAGGTGACACCATTGTCCCAGCTAAATATCACGTTGGTTCTGATTTTTATGGCGATTATGCTAATGTTGTAATAGATTCTATTTTTGGATACATTGACAAAACCGGACAGGAAACTTTCTTTCCTCAGTACGATAAAGTTTTCTTTTATTATTCCAATACTGGAATTGCAAAAAAGGATAAGAAATTTGGTTTAATAAATCGAAAAGGAGAGCCGCTGTCAGAATTTAAATACCGTAACATTAATCTCTTTGGATCAAAATATTTTAAGTGCCAGACGATGGATAAGGTGCACCAAGTACTAGATGAAGACGGCCAGATAATTTTTAATAAAGAACTGGCTGTTGATGTTCGAAGCCATTATTTTAATTCTGATTCCATATTGATTTATATGGATACAATAAATGGAAGTACGTTAAAAGGGCTGATAAATATAAAAGGTATTAGACTTACCAAACCAAAATACATGGAGGTTTATCCTACAGATGATTCTTATTATGTGGTTATCGAAAACGGAAGATATGGATTTATTGACAAAACAGGCCTCGAGGTCATTCCATCCATCTATCGCAAGGTAGGATTCAATATCAAGGAGGAGTTGGTAGCCGTCAAGCAAGAAGGAAAATGGGGGTTTATTAATCTAAAAAATGAAACCATTATTCCCTTCGAGTACGATAAAGCCTTTGCTTTCATTGACAATCTTGCCTTTGTTCAGAAAGGGGAGTTTTTTGGTTGCATCAATAAAGAAAACGAAACCATCATTGACTTTACACTTACCGAAACTAAATTCCCTTATTTTTCTGAGGACTTTGCCATTTTGGAAAAATCAGGAAAATTTGGATATTTTAATAAAGAAGGTAAAACTATTATCCCTGCCATCTACGATTATGCTTTTCCTTTCTTCAAGGGTCGTGCTGTTGTAGAATTAGATGGAAAGATGGGAGTCATCAATAAAAAGGGAGAACCTGTTATTCCAATAATATATCTCCAGCTTTGGTTTGAAAGTGAACGAATGATCCGGTACGCAGAATAAATTTGGAGGTCAGAAATTATACAATGTGTCCTCAACTCAATTGATCAGACAAAATATTTAAGTATTGATATTTTAAATACATAAGCCTCATATTTATCAAGTTAGTAGGACTAAACCCTCGTCCCAATTGGTCAGACAAATCTTTAAAAAGTCGAGTTAAGACCTTTGCACCTGCCAATTAGATATCTTTCGTTATTAAAATGACGAAATTTCAAATAGCTCTTTTTAAATGAAATTGATGACCAGATTTCATAACTAAAATTAGTATCTTTACCAAACAGACCTATCAAGTAGAGCGTGCGCCATAGAGAAAATCATTTTGTTAACAAACAATGATACTATGAAAAGCACTAAACAAAACAACATCACTCTACACCCTCAGGAACTAACGCCACCCAAGGACTACCCTTCCTTTGATTCTCCCGATACAAAAGCACTAAAAATAAAATGCTTTATCTATTGGAAAAAACACCGCTTTCCCAATTGTTGTGATTTTCATAAGCAGCGTGTGCTGAATGAAAATCTCAATGTTACTGCTTGGGATAATTCCGGCGAACATCTTTTTAAAGCAATCACCTATACCTTATTTTTTGTAAATAATGCCACGAAAGATGAGGAAGGCTTAGACCATATCAAAAAATACATTACCAGTATTCTTTTTTCTTTTGGTAACCACTCCCCTATCTTAGACGAATATATTCAACAAACCGTAGCAATTTTAAAAAACAAAATCTCTAATACTGATTCCCAATTCCTAAAAATTGTAATAGAATATTTAGAAACTCCTAACGAATCTAAAGATGGGATCTTCAAAGATTTGGCAGAAGCAGAACAGGCATTCCACAAGTGGTTAGATAGTTTACCAAAAGATTTGATTCCGGAGGAAGTGCAACAAAATTTATCTCTCATTTTTTTTCATGGCATCATAAAATCCTTAATTGATGATCACGAAATTAGTGGCGTCAGAAGATTAGAATTAAATAGTGTAGATCAATTTTTGGAATATCTTTCGGAGACCACCACTTTAATCCTAAATGAAATTTGGCAATCCATCACTCAAGGTGATATAAATGAAACGATCAAAAAAGCCTCCATTATTGACCGCCATAAAACCAGCACAGAAATCAATCTAGCTTTTAAAAATTACTCTGATAAAGAAAGAAATTACCTGACCATCATTCACAATTGGGGAAAAATGGTATCTGGTTTTATTGATAGAGAGATTAAGCGAAAGCAACTATTGGCGGATTCCCAAACGCGAGAACCATTGGCCATTGTAAATCGTACTGAGAAACTTAACCCGCCGAGTAAACCTTCCTTTCCCGAACTTTTTAGAGATATCTCTTACTATCATAGATTTATTGAAATCCTGACCAGATCAAAATTGATTGACGAAAATAGAGTGTGGATTGGAGAAGATAAAAATAAGATGATTGCTATTTTCTGGGGATTACTTAGCGTAAAAAATTCAGACCGTAGTATCTTCGTTTCTGGCCCACCGAAGCCAACTCCTTATGCAAGGAAAATATACGAGCATTTTAAGATTGACCCTACTGCTTTATGTCCAGAGCGTTATCTGAGAGATTATCAAAAGCATATCAAAGTTACCACCAAACTTAAAGATAAGTGTACTAAAGAATTGGAGGTAGCAATGTTTTAAGACGTTGGATCGTAATACGATATTTCTCGTTCCATAATTTTTGTTGGAACGAGTTTATCGGATCCTGGTGTTATAAAGTCTTCTTCAAAAATAACCTTTTGAATCCAGTTACCATGCTTGTCATATTTATATTCGTATTTTTCTTTAGGCGTCATATTACAAGCATCGTTTATTATAGAAAGTTTAGTGACATCGCCATGTTGATTGTAGATTCGTATTACCGTAAGTACCGAATCTATATTATAGGTTAAATTTTGAGCGGCTACCAAATCATTATTTTCATCATACTCATAGGTACTTCTTCTGGAAAGGTATTTTCTTTTGAAATCATTATGGTGGTAATAAAATACTCTTTTTTCTGTCTTCTTTCCATCGCTATTATAATCATATTCATATTCGTTAATCGATGAAGTCCCTGGAAAGAAAGTACTATCCTTTTTGAAACAAAACTCCTCCAACAGATTACCTTTGTCATCTAATTCTCTAAAGCAAGTAAGCTTCATTTCATGATCATGGAAAATAATATTTTTACCTGAATCGTCAAAAATCATTCTATAATGCAAAATTCTATTTTTTTTCATTACTGGTATTTGGTAGGCTATTTTTTCATATCTAGAATATTCATAAATAAATTGCTTTGCTAATCTTGACTTTCCGGCATTAGAGTAGAATGTTTTATTCCCTAGTTCGTTAAATCTTATCTCACCATTAACATATGCATTCCGAACAATATCCCCTTTAATGATTTTCCCATTTTCTAATGAAGCATAATAAGGAGAACGTTTAATTGACTTAACCTTACCATTCAATCCATAATCGTCTAAGTCAGTGTTAACAGTTAACGGATTAATACTGTCCTTCGACTTCGTTTCCATGGCTTTTATGGCTTTTGCATGATATACCTCATATTTAGGCAGATCAATTGGTATACTCGTTGGTTCGGTTTTGCAACTAATTAAAAATATTAAAACCAATAGCGATGTTGTGATTTCTAATTTTAAGAAGCTGTTATTTTTTTTCATTCTGAGAGTGGTTAAGTTTTAGTTTGCTGATTAGAATTAAGCCTTGTTAGCGAGCTGATCTTTAAATTTCACCACACTTTTTTTCCAGTGTGGATCTAGAGCACCATCTTTCACAATAGTCCGTCAGTTTTTTAGTCTTTTCATAATAAGCGATGGCACTTTTACAATCATCTTGATCCAAATACAGGCTAACTAAATTATCCAAGGTTCTCACATCTTCTTGGCTGATTGCTAAAGCTTTTAGATACCATTCTTCTGCGTCTTTGATTCTATTTTGTTTTTCATATAAAGAAGCAAGACTGTTGATCGTTCCTACATGACCGGGAACCAAAGCTATGGCCTTTAGATAAAGTCTTTCTGCCTCTTTAAAACTCTTTGATCTACGGTTTTCTTCTCTAATAGAATCTCTTTTAGCAATATTTGAAATGTGTGCTCTTGAATAAGAATTCCTAAATTTATTACCCGCAGAAGCCCGTATTAAGTTTACATTATTCGAATCCAAAGACAATCCGATATCATACCATTTCGTGTCTATTTCCGAAAAGGGATGAGTGTCAGAATAAGAAGAGCTAACTCTTCCAAAGCCCCAGTAGACATTTGCGTTGGTCGAATCTACCAGATAAGCCAAATTAACTAAAGACATAGCTTGCTTGGCCTTTCTATCCTTCAAATACTGCATACCTTCATTTATTAATTTGTCAGAGGCAGATCTGGGGGTCTGTCCGTCTTGTAGTAAACTATCTATAAGATGGCGATGCTTTTCTATCTGAACGGGGATACTTTCTCCACCTTCATATTTGGGAATTAAGTCAAAATTTGTTGCCGTTTCTTTTCTCCATTCATTTATGGAATTAAATTCTCCTGTATGTAAATTAACCGATGCCCTCGACTCGCGCCTAATTATCATTCCATTCTTATTACGCTTATATTTTTGCTTTAACCCTAAGGTTTGGATGCCATAACTACCTACTGAAATATTAACCTTATCGTAGTCTAAATAATTATGACTTTTAAGAATACTATCCAGGCTTATTTTCGATATATAGTTTTTATAACGAGGATCATTTTCAATTTCACTACTAGCTAAGCCAGACTTCCATGTAAATTCTTTGTCTACATTAAAATTCAATCTAATAGCAACAGATGAAATAATTTCATTGTCAACATGTCGAATATAGTGCATACTATATGGATGAGGTATGCCACCGCTTGGTTCTTTTTTTTCGCATTTTTTATGAGATCTAAATTTCACAAATTCAATCTGACGATCAATATCAGCTGAGTACATAAATTTCAGCAAAGCTGTTTCGGCCTCTGACCTAATTTTTTCAGGTATCTCCTCGTAATTGAATATTTCCTTAAAGGGACAAACATCCTCCACCAACTTGTCGACAACACTCAGTGGAAGCAGTTGCTTGGCTACCCGTGCTTCTTTTGCTTCTTCTGTTTCCTTACAAGAACTTATTACCAATAGGCATACTCCAAGCAATAAAAAAACATACTTTAACGGGCTTTGGTAGAAATAGTCGACTCTCATAAGAAGTTAGGTTTAAGATATTTGAATGAAAAAAATATACATACTTTGAATTAATTATCTAATTTTTCAAGATGAAATGATTTTGATTTTTGATTTTCAATTAATGTTCCGCTTAAATTTTTAGACTTGTAGTAATACTTTAGCGATCCAGTTAAATTATCATTATTCTTAAAATTTAACGTATACCCATATTTATTTGTGTTCAATTCTCCTTTAACTTTATAAATCAATTTAACGTTTGAGAAATAAGAATATTTTGAAAAAATCACTTCATTATTTTCTATGATTACATCAAAGTAAAAGGAATATTCATTCGTTGTGTCTACCCATTTTTCAGGTATCCCTTCTATTCCCGCTTTTAACATCTTCGCAACCTTTTTCGTTTTTCTTTTTGCCCTCTTTCTTTTTGAATTTTCAATTAGGGCGTCTTTATTTTTCATGACATACTCTTTCATCTTTTGTTCCCTGGTTTTTTTAGGCTGAGATTCTGCAATGGCAGTCATGATCCCTCCAATAAGAAAGAGTCCAAGTAGTAAAAGAAATAAATATAAACAACCATTCCTGACAGACGTCTGACTGTCTGTTCCTTTTGGAGAGAAAAAAAATCCTAAGAAAATTGCTACTACAATAAGACCAACTAATAGACCCATATATTTTTTGTTTTATTTATTCTTTTCAAGCTTACGCTTTAAATTTTCCCTTTCTTTTAAATAATCATTTTTAGAATTTTGATAAGTGTTATTTCCCATCAAAATAGTTAGGTATTTTCCAACTAGGATAAATAGGAACAAACAACCGAATCCAACAAAAAATGGTGGTGCGCCCATGGATTTTGCGCTACTAATCCAAAAGAGGACAAATCCAATAGCTCCAATGACCACGACTCCTTGAATTACTCCATTGACCGCAGTTTCCTCAGGGGACCGATCAGTATCTAAATAATCTATTTTATTCGGAAACGCTTTTCTTTTTAAAAGCCATTCTCGATCAAGACGCTCTATTTCTTTTTCTACCAGAATTGCTTTAGATAATTTTGAAACAACTTTCGTTTCATGATCATCCTTAGTCATCGGTTTCAAATAGGCAATACCATTTGTTTTTTGAACCGAAAGCGGTGTCTTACAAGATGAACAATTAAAAGAACTCACATTTGAATCTATTTCAAGTTTCTCTTTGCAAACGATACAGATGAAAGACAATTTTTTCATTTAAGCTTTAGTATTAAAATTTCATTGACAATAGTATCAATACTATAATGATAATAGTAATCTTTCATTTTTATAAATTATTTCGATAAAAACAATGATTTTTTCGATTAGTCTAGTTCCAAGGTGTCATATATTTTATTCAGAGAGTACAATGGGACGATCAACTTTTATTGTGACACGAAATGAGCAAAAAAATTCAATACCACAATTAATCTTTCTTTTCGGGCATTTCAGGCAAATGCCTGTTTGCCTTTTTTGCCCCTTCTTTCTCTGTCATATTTGCATCATTGTTAACCATAAAATTATATACAATGGTCGAATTAATGACTTCCGAACAAACAAGATCCATTTTAAGAGAAGAACTAGAAAAGTACTTCTCAGAGAATCCTATCACAGTTAGACAACTCCCGTACGAACCAGAAATCGTAGATCTCGAACGACTCGTTGAACTACGTCCTATCGTTGGTACAAAATCTACCATCTACAAAAAAGTATCCGCCGGCACCATTCCCCACAGTAAGCGAGGTAAGAAATTATATTTTCAATTATCAGAGATTGATGAGTGGCTCGTAGCTGGCAAGGTGAAAACAGTAGCTGAAATGGAGCAGGAGACAACCGATTTTTTAACCCGAAAATATGGAAGGTAATTCTAACTCACAACGGTACTATAAATCCTGTTACTTATAAATTTCCAGAATTCTAATAAACAAAAAATAATTGCTAAACCTCCAAACAATAAGAATGGCAAAGATCCCGCATCTTCCGATGAGATGAAACCAGCAATTGAAAACCTAAAAAAAGATACTCAACCACCGGAAGATGATCCACCGGAAGAACTACTTTCTTTTCGAACTGCCAACGAATGGTTAGAACGAGCAAAAGTAAAACCGATTCCCAATATGTTGTTCGGGGAACTTTGGTACGAGTACGAACTATGTATTTTATTTGCCGACACCAATCTGGGTAAGTCAATTCTAGCGGTTCAAATTGGAGATAGTATCAGCAAAGGAAAGGCGATTGAAGGGATGGCCCTGGAAGCTCATCCACAAAAAGTTATTTATTTTGATTTTGAGTTGTCTGAGAAGCAATTTGAGAACCGATACTCCAAAGACTTTTTCGAGCACTATGTTTTCAGTGATAATTTTTACAGAGTGGAAATAGATCCAGATGCCAATATTCCAGAATTTTTAGATTTTGAATCGTACCTAAATAATTCACTGGAACAAACCATCATCGAAACAGGCACCAAGGTCCTGATCATTGATAATCTCACCTACCTGAAAAGTGAAACCGAAAAGGCTAGAAATGCCTTACCACTAATGAAGCACCTCAAAGCATTGAAAGCCAAATACGGATTGTCCATCCTCGCCCTAGCACACACCCCCAAACGGGATCTATCCAAACCGATCAGCCGCAACGATCTACAAGGCAGCAAGATGCTAATCAACTTTGTAGATAGCTGCTTTTCGATCGGTGAGAGCCACCAGGATAAGCACCTTCGGTATTTGAAGCAAATCAAAGCTCGGAATACGGAAATCATCTACGACTCCGAAAATGTTTATAACTGCGAAATTCAAAAACCGTCTAACTTCCTGAAATTTGTCTTTATTGGCTTGGGGAATGAGCGGAAACATTTAAAGGTGTATTCTGACAGGGATCGAGAAATAGTAGTGCTGAAGGTAAAGGAATTGGTTCAACAGGGTTTAAGTCAGCGGAAGGTGGCTAAGGAGCTTGGAATCTCGTTGGGCGCCGTCAATAAATATTCTAAACTTTAGGGACGAGGATTAAATAAGTTTCCAGTTTAGACGACTTTAAAATTGATTTAGGCGAGGCATTTTTTGAGGTAATCCTTATTGGATTCCCGATAAAAATAACGAAGCATAAATCAATTTTAAAAAGTAAAAACGGACAGTTATTTATTCCTCGTCCCTAAAGTGTTCACGGTGTCCTCCTATTGTTCATGCTATAGGTCTCCATCTAGCGTGAACGTGAACAAGAATTACTGTCCTAACTTGCGTTGAAAGTCAACTGTTTTAAAGAGTCGAGTACGTCTATTAGGAAGATTAGATTTAAATAGAGCAGTATACAGATGAGGATTTGGAATTTGGGTGTTCACGGTGGGGTCGTGTTCACTTTCTGAGGTGTAACTTTTCGTGAACACTTATCATAGTCGTGAACGGGGGAATTCTGGGAGATAATTACTCTTCGCCAAGTTGATTTTGTATCTACACACCCGAAGGTGTAATCGAACGCTCAGATTTAGATAGTTGAATTGGGCGAGCGGGTCACCGAACGGAAAGTAGATACTAATATAGAAATAGTGATCTACCTTTTTTGGGTTATGAATTGAGAAAAGGTAAGAAAGAAGAGACTAATCGTTCTAAATTTATAAGTACCTATTCTTAACCAATCGTTGAGTTGGTCATGAACAGTACTCTTGAATGTGCAAAATATATCCACATTTTTATTATTTTTACATATTTCATACTAACTCATACTATAGAAAGCTCATTTTTTCAACTAAGAAATTATTATGAGCAAGAAATTTAAGCGTTCAATAAATTACTTTGAAATCACAACTAAAAATGAGATTAAGGAAGTACGTGATTCTTTAAAACTATCCATTGACAGAATAAATCACAACGAGAAAAAGAAAAGAAAAAAACGGTTTAGAGAATTAAATGGTAATACTTTTCTACAAATAAAAACCATTAAAACAGATTCTTTTTATTATAGTGGTTGTGCAAAACTAGTTCGTAACGAATTTCCAGAAGTTGCTGACAAAGCTACAGGGGAAACTACGCTGTTAGATCAGGAGAAAGACGATACAAAAGGGATACCCGAAGAGACTCACTTTGTAATCTGTCATCATCCCAAATTAAAAAATCCGATCATTGCTATCGAATCTACCATCAAAGGACCAAGAGAAAATAATATTAATTATTTTCTCTCCTACGCACTTAGAGACAAGAAAATAGATGATGATTTTATCTTTACACCCAAGTTTGCTTTTGACATTAACAAATTAGAAGATCGATTAAATGGAGTAGCAAAAATGCGCATTACATTTCATAGAGATAATATTGGAGCATACGAAAAAGAGGATACCGAAACTGGAGAATTATTTGCGAAGGCTTTAGAATACGCCGATTCTGAGTATATTACGATGGAGTTTGGAATACACTTCAATAAAAAAAATCGTCTGTCTTCACAAGGTATCATGGGTAAATTAAGGAGTATAATTAACCTTTTAAAGAAAAAGCCTAAGACAAAAGAACTATTTTCAAAGTTGGAAGTAAAAGCTCCAGATAGTTTATACGATGACAAGATTAGGGTCTTTGATTTGATTAAGTCAAGAGTAGCTAGTGAAGTAAAAACAGAGAAGAGACGAATCCGCGCACAGTATTATAACAGTCCGGATCTATATGAAGCCATTAAAAAACAAATATTCAATGACTTTGACCTCAAAGGAAAAGTATAGGCGTAACTTTTGGAAATACTATCTCAAGTTTCCGATATTGCTCGATATTTTTTTATCATTCGTTGTGGTTGGAATAGTCTTTTTGGTAGGTAAGTATATGCCCTTTTTTGACATCACTTCGACCAGTTCTTTATCAGACATTCTTAATGAGTTGATCTCTTCGACTTTATCCGCTGGCGGATTTGTCTTGGCGGCCATCGCAATCTTAGCGAGTATAAAAGAAAGTGTAAAACCACTAAAGAAAGAGGAACGTGCTGAGACTGGTAGCGATTTCTTCTTTAATAGCAAAGGCTATCAGGGAATCATAAAAGTCTACGCAAACTGTGCTATCGTTTTCTTGTGTCTATTTATTTATTTTTCTGTGCTACGCTCGATCGCCGAAAGTATTTCTATTAGCAAATTATTTTGGAACTTGCTATTTGGATCTAGTTTGCTTGTGATTACCTTTTTGCGGACTATCTCTCTTTTGCGGAAGTTGGTTACGCTACGGTAACAAGAATATCTCCATATATGAACCTGATTCATTAAAACCGCTTAAGATTATAACATTCATCACCCCTTCTAAGCTCTCCTCATCAACTCCACAAAACCAGTTAAAATATATCTGGGTAATTCTTCCAAAACAGAATTCTTAAACGAACTCCAACTTATTCGAAGTCATGATAGTCTCGCCACTAAGTCTTTCGCATAACTCTATCCAGTTACACCATACTCACTTAGCAAATACCTAATAGAAACTCATAACAATCATCTTTTTTCTAGCGATAAAGGGCTATTTTTCTAGTATTGCACAATAAAATTACATGTTTAATAACAAAAAGATTTAATTTCAGTATAACGAATTACTACAACCTCCGTAATATATTTTTTACCTAAAAAAATTAATACCTCATGAAAGCAGCATCCTTATTTTCAGTCCCTCTATTTTTATTTTTCACTATTTGTCTAAATGCACAAAACGAAAATACAATAAAAATTACAGGAAAAACAATTGCCTGTAAAGGTGATTCTCTTGAACTTACCGCCACGGCAACTGGCATTGTACCTAGCAATTATATCTGGTCTTCAGATAAAGGAAATATTAATACCACAGGCAAAAAAATAAAATTATTAGTTGATGAAAAATTATTTGCCGATTCATTTTTAGTCTACCTCCAAGCTTATGCAGAAAGCGATTCTATTGTGTCAACCTTTCAAGATTCAATGAAGATATTCATAGGTCAAAAACCTACCTTTGAAGGTGACATAAAATCCTTTCAACGTGAGAATAGTATTTTTCTAGAAGTGAAAGAATCAGAAGGACAAAAATATGAATGGAAAAATGCAAGTGGTACACCAGCAAAAGGAAATATAGTTAAGTTTATTGATCCTAAACTTTCTGAGACTAAAGATTATAAACTCATCATTACAGATGTAAAGTCAGGCTGCACTACCGAAAAGAAACATACTATTAAAGACGATGATGACAAGGATGGAAATATTTTTGGCTCCATCGACGATAATGAGATTCCTTCTGAACTTTATAAAGAAGTACAAAGAGATATACCTATTTACGAATGTGATATTCTTGGTAACAATAAGTCTACTAATTTTAAGGTACTAGGTAGGGGAATCCGGTTTACGATCATCGGCGAAATAGAAGACGATTATATCATTCGAGTTTGGAAATGGGAACCAGATAAAGATCCCAAGAATAAAAAATTTGTCATAAAAGATATAGAAAAGGAAACAAAGCTAGAGAATTTTCTATATTTTAGAGTAGATAAAGGAAAAGTAAGTGCTCGTGGAATTTCTATTGTGCCTAATCGCCTTTCTCAAAATTGGAGCTTTACTGCAGGAACCGTAATCATTCCCATAAAAGTCAGAAAATCTAATACCCTCAATAAAGATGATAATAAATTTGAATTTTCTAAAGATGTCGCATTAGGTCCATTCGTTGGATTAAAAAAAAGATTGAGTAGGCATAAACCTATATTTTTAAGTTTAGGTATGACCGTAGGAATTTCTTCGGTGCGCCTTACCGCCAACAACTCTGATTCTACCCGTACTACCACTGTTCAAGATTTAGCTGCTCTTACAATGGCCGGTGGAGCAGTAATTGAAGTGGATAATGTCCAATTTGGCTTTTTTATTGGTACTGATCGAATAAATAATAATTTTGATACAGATCGAGAAAAAGGCTACAACTGGATCTATCAAAACAAGCCTTGGGTTTCAATTGGTTTTGGCTATGAATTGGTAAGAAGACCAGAAAAGAAAGCCAATATTAGTCCTGGTAACCTTAAAAATTAATATTATCTATCCTTCCGATTTTTAATAAAACTGGATTTATACAAAACGTAGAGATCATTTATACATGGTCTCTACGTTTTATCTCTATATCTCATCCAACCCCAACTCCTTCAAAAAACCATTATGCTCCTCCCTGCTCTTAGCGATTCTCTTTTCAATCTCCCCTAATTTTTGGTGCACCTCTCCCAGATCAATCTGCTCTTCCGGTAGCGCCGTACTCACATACCGAGAAATATTCAGATTGAAATCATTTTTCTCGATCTCGTCCATGGAGACGGTTCTAGCAAATCGCTCGATATGCTCTGGGCGATTTTGGTAGGTTTCTACGATCTTTAAAATATCATTGGGTTTTCCATCTTTGCCATCTCGTAGGAAATTTTGGCGTTTACGCTTTTCGTAATGTTCGCTGGCATTGATGAATAGGACGTCGTCAAATTTTTTGCATTTTTTTAGAACTAGGATGCAGACGGGAATACCGGTGGAGAAAAATAGATTAGACGGAAGGCCGATCACGGTATCAATATTATTGTCTTTCAATAATTTGGTTCTGATCTTTTTTTCTGCACCGCCGCGGAACAAGACACCATGTGGCAAAATAATCGCCATGGTTCCTTCTTCACTTAAGAAATGAAATCCATGCAGCAAGAATGCAAAATCAGCAGCTGACTTTGGTGCCATGCCATGATTTTTAAATCTGAAGTCTTCGCTTAATTCTTCTGATGGGGTCCAGCGCAGACTAAAAGGTGGATTGGCTACAATCGCATCAAATTCCATTTTCTTGGCGGGATTCATTTCGTTTAATAGTTCCCAATCATTCTTTAGTGAATCGCCGTGAAAAATTTCAAATTCGGAATCTTTAACACCGTGTAGCAGCATATTCATCCGCGCCAGGTTGTAGGTAGTAATATTTTTTTCTTGACCGTATATTCTACCGATACCGTCCTTTCCTAGTTGGTTACGGACATTCAGCAATAACGATCCCGATCCGCAGGCAAAATCAAATATGCTATTTAATTTTTTCTTTACTCCAGATTTTGGGTTTTGACTGTCTAAGGCGACAATCTTAGAAAGAATCGTAGATAGTTGTTGTGGCGTATAGAATTCTCCTGCTTTCTTTCCAGATCCTGCGGCAAACTGTCCAATCAAATATTCATAGGCATCACCAAGCGTATCACTATCAGCGGAGAAGTCAGCAATACCTTCGGCAATCTTGGTGATGATGGTCGATAGTTTGGTATTTCTGGCTTCGTAGTTTTTACCTAGTTTTTCGGAATCAAGGTTGATCTCGGAGAACAAGCCTTTAAAATTACCAGAAAAGGATTCTTCTTCAATATACTTAAACCCATCTTGTAGCGTACTTAGTAAATCAGTATCTTGAGTTCTCGCTAATTCTGAAATATTGCCCCACAGGTATTGAGGTTCGATAACATAATGCACTTTTCTACGCATTTGCTTTTCGAATGGTTTTACATCTTCCGGATGCTTTTCATACCAAATCGAAAGGGGTACGCGCTTATCTTCTTTCGATTTTAATTTTGGATAGTCTTTCCCCAGTTCTTTTTTTACAGCGGTCTCGTAGTTGGCGGACAGGTAACGTAGAAAGAGAAACGATAGCATATAATCACGGAAGTCATCCGCATTCATGGCGCCACGTAGTTCGTCGGCGATGGCCCATAGGGTTTTTCCTAGTTGTTGTTGGTCTTGTTCACTCATTCTTCTTAATATCTAAATTTGTATTTGACTTCTATTTTTTGAAAAATGTCTTTAAATATTTCTTCTTCCGGTGGCGACATTTTATTGTATTGTAAACGGTACGCATTCTTATGCGATAAAGAATTTACTAGACTAACTATTTCTTCTAACTTTTCTTTTTTTATACCAATTTCCTGTAGTGCAAAACCAATTCCCCCTGTTCCTAAAAATGAAGAAATATTTTCTAGTAATTGTCTTAATAGAACAAAATGATAAGCAAACAAATCGGTTTCTTTGGCTTCAGATAATACCTTTAATAAGTGTAAGTGGAATAGAAAAACATCATTCTTCAGACTATCGAGTTTCAATTCTTCTTTTTTGATATTTAGAATAAATGGTTTAGTTAGCTTGTTGTACCTACCACTTTTTTGGCCTTTTTTTAATTTATCAAATAAAATGGAAAATAGTCCGATATGATGCGTGGTAATAATTATTCTTTTTTTAAGATAATTTTCTTCTACCAAACTATATATTGATTCAGCGGTAATAAATATATTATGATCATCAAGACTTGAAACTGGATCATCAATAAAAAAGTGGGCATCTTGAACATTTGCCCATCCATCTACATCAAATAAAGCTAAGAAAAAAGACCATACAAAAATACGTTCCTCTCCTCTTGATATTTTGATTGGAGTTTCATTCTCTTCATCAACGAAAAAAGTTACAGATTCAATACCCTTTTCAAGATCCTTATATAGGTTAAACTTAAATTTATATTTTGGATGGTATAGCGCCAATTTCTCTTCAATATCTATAATATCTAGAAAAGAATGAAATGCATTTAAATTACTATAATTAATATTTAATTTAATATCAGAATTTTCATTTTCTTCATCATTATCCCAAACAA
>CAZYAC010000058.1:0-8342 GCA_964645475.1 uncultured Saprospiraceae bacterium
CTATTTTTTTTCTAAAAGAATGCAACCCTTTTAGTAATTTCCGGTCATTAAAGCTGAACACCTTATACTAAACGGAATTGGAATACCAGGAAGTACATAGAGAAATTGTTGAAAATTGCATGCGAGGGGACCGTCAGGCTCAGTTTGAGCTATATCGGCTTTACTCGAAGGCAATGTATAATATCTGCTTGCGGATGTTGCGAAACGATATGGATGCAGAGGATTTACTGCAAAATTCCTTTGTAGATATTTATGGAAAAATCAATACATTTCGCTTTCAATCGTCCATTGGGGCGTGGATAAAGCGGATAGTTATTAACAATTGTATCAACTTTTTGAAGAAAAGACGTTTAGAGATCGTAAGCTTGGAAAACCAGCATGATGATCGCTGGGATGAGCCAGAACCAGTAAACTCGGATCTGCCATTGAAAGTAAAAGATATTAAATCTGCGATTAGTCAACTTCCGGACGGTTATCGGGTAGTTTTTAATCTATATACGCTAGAAGGTTACGATCATAAAGAAATTGCTGAAATACTGAAAGTAAGTGAAGCAACTTCCAAATCACAGTATAGCCGAGCAAAAAAAAGACTGAGAGAAATGCTGAGAGAAGGAATGGTGAGGAATTGAAGATGTTGAATCGTTGAACTGTTGAGTTGTTGAATTGACTTATGATTTAATAATTTAATGGTTACAGCGAAGAGTTCACTTCAAAAAAATAAACATAGTCGAAATGATGAAATACTAACTGTAAGTGTACAATGTTATTAATGGATAAAAATTTTACTTGTGGGCTAAGTCCTATTTAAAAATTATAGAAACGTTGAAAGATCTTTTTGCTAATTAAATCAGGAGAGAGATTCAACAAATCAACGATTCAACAAATCAACATTTTTATGAAAGATCAATTAGAAGATTACATTCGGGACAACCGGGAAGCATTTGACGATGCGGTTCCTAGCCTGAAGGTATGGGCTGCTATTGATAAGGAATTGAGCGCTCAAACCACCTCAGATACTAAAACTACTGGCCGACGTTTCCCACTTTGGCGAGTGATGACTATGGCTGCATCTGTAGTACTATTGTTAGGCGTAGGAGCAATTCTTGGTAGCCAACTCAATTTTGGAAATGACGCACAAGAAAGCCTGGCTTCTGATAGCGAAGTATTTCGAGAAGTTGAAGACATGAAGTCCTATTACGAAACCGAAATAAAAAATAAAGAAGCTAAATTAGTTCACTATAACGAACGTAAAAATATAGCGCCTGATTTGGCACAGATAGATCAGCATTTGGAAGAACTTTCCCAAGAACTGAAATCAGTACCTGCCGGAAGTGAAGAACAAGTAATCAATGCAATGATTGACAGCTACCAGGCGAAAGCTGCTATTTTAGAAAAAGTATTAGAAAATTTAGAGAATAAAAAAGGTCAAACTACTAAAATTAATTCTGATGAAACAAACATATAAATCACTAGTTTTGCTCGTTTGTCTAATGATGGCAAGCTGGGCGAGTCAGGCAAATAATATTGCGGTTCGCGATACATTATGTCGGGTTAACAAACCCTGTACAAAAAGAGAGTTTTCCAAAACGATCAATAAACAGTTTCCTACCACAGCCGATGGAACGGTAAAAATTAGCAACCGTTATGGCAAAGTGGAGATAAAAACTTGGGACAATAACGAGGTAAAGGTCGAAGTAGTTATTAAGGTGGATGCACATAGCGAAGACCGAGCAAATGATGTTTTTGATCGCATCACCATAGACTTTAATAGCAGCCGCAATTTTGTCAGCGCAGCTACTGAGATCGCTTCAAAAAGCGGATGGGACTCCTGGTGGGGTGGCGGATCAAATGATAGTTACAAAATTAACTATCAAGTCTATATGCCAGCAACAAATAAACTGGATTTATTCAATAAGTATGGTGACAGTTATGTTGCTGCACTGAAAGGACGCGTTAATCTAGAAATTAAATACGGGAATATTCAGGTGGATCAAGTTGACAATGATGTCGATCTGATGCTAGGTTACGGTAATGCGAGTATTACGGGTGCTCAGGAGTTGGGATTAGAAGTAAAGTATAGTAAGGTGAAAGTTGGAACGGCCTCGAATGTGGATATAGTTAGTAAGTATTCTACCGTTACTATCGACGAAGCCCAAGATGTGCGTTCGGAAACAAAGTACGATCATTATCATTTAGGCATGGTGAAAGATTATCACAATATTGGAAAATATGACGATGTTCATATCAAGGTAGCAGCCTCGGTGCGAGCGGCGGCTAAGTACAGCGACTATACCGTTGTGCATCTGAAGGACTGGGCAGACTTTGATTTGGAATATGGTAGTGCGAGTGTGGAAATGCTAGACCGAGCTTTTACAGCGCTCGAAATCCGGGGACGCTATACCGATTATAAAATTGAGGTGCAGGAAGGAACCCACTATCAATTGGATGCTTCTAGCCGTTATGCAAATATTCGCTACCCCTCCGAATTTACGGTAGTCAAAGAAATAAAAGACGGTAATGATCGGGAAGTCCAAGGTTTTGTCGGAGATAAAAATCAAGCAAAAGTCATCAAGGCTCGTCTAGATTATGGCGGTATAAAAGTTAAGCAATAATGGTTTAACTTGGTGCTATTAATTTTTGTTTTAGAACTGCCTTCAAATCTATTTAGAGATTTGAAGGCAGCTGTGTTTTGGGAGCTTAAATTAGTGAGTAGTAGTTTAATTTTTTCCGTATCTTGCCCGCCTAATCAAAATTAAAAATATGAAAATTCAGTTTTGTGGTGCAGCGCGAGAGGTTACTGGAAGTGCTCATTTACTCACCCTTGATTCAGGATTTACCATTTTATTAGATTGTGGTCTTTACCAGGGAAGGTCAAAAGACATGAAGAATTTTAATACCAACTGGTATTTCAAGCCCGCTCAGATTGATTGTATGATTCTTTCTCATGCGCATATTGACCACTGCGGACGTATTCCCAAATTGGTGAAAGATGGATTTGCAGGAGATATCATTTGCACCCATGCTACGCGAAGTTTATGTGCGATTATGTTGCTTGATAGTGCTAAAATTCAGGAGCGAGATGCAGAATATTTTAATAAAAGACAACTAAAGAAAAGAAAAAGATCTCGTAAACCGATGCGTACACCGCTCTACACGAGTGATGACGTGCCACAGGCGATGGGACAATTTGTTAGTAATAGCTATGATCGATGGTATGAAATTAATTCCGAAGTATCAGTACTATTTCGCGATGCAGGGCATATTTTGGGTAGTGCGAGTGTTACCTTAAAAATCACACAAGACGGTAAAGAAACCTATTTTGGATTTTCGGGAGATATTGGAAGGCCCAATCGACCGATATTACGTGATCCCAAGCCGATGCCACCGTTGGATTATTTAATTTGTGAATCGACATATGGGGATAAAGATCATGAGGGTAAACCTGCTGAAATAGAAAAGTTTCTTTCTATTATTAAAAAAACCTGTGTCGAGAAAAAAGGAAAACTCATCATTCCTGCTTTCAGCGTAGGGAGAACGCAAGAGATCGTTTACATGTTGGATCAAATGGAAACGGCTGGCAAACTGCCAAAAATTCCGGTATATGTTGATAGCCCATTGGCTGTAAATGCAACGGCTATATTTGGTGCTCATCCAGAATGTTATGATGATGATTTGAATGAATATTTGTTGATTGATGATAATCCATTTGGATTTAATACATTGACCTACGTGCGACAAGTGGAAGTTTCCAAATCTTTGAATGATACCAAAGAGCCGTCCATTATTATAAGTTCTTCGGGTATGATGAATGCAGGTCGAGTAAGACATCATTTGTTTAATAATATGGATAATCCTAAAAATACATTGTTGATTGTAGGGTATTGTTCGCCGGATACGCCGGGAGGTATGTTGCGAAGTGGAATTGAAAAACTAAAATTGTTTGGAGAATGGAAACCTGTATTGATGGATGTTGAAATCATGGATTCTTTTTCGGCCCACGCGGACCGAGGAGAGATTTATGATTTCATTAAAAACCAAAAAAAGAATTTGAAAAAAGTCTTCTTAGTACATGGAGAAATTGATCGACAAGAAGCGTTGGTAAAATATCTGGGGAAGAAAGGATTTAAGTCGGTAGAAATCCCTAAGCTGGCGGAGACAGTGGACTTGTAGTAAAACAGTAAATTTTTTAAAAACATCTCGTTGAGAGGAAGGTCAAATTTTTAAAGAGAATTTATAACAATGGTACGGTAATTTTTCTAAAAAGCTAATCTTTAGAATTAAATCTATGAGTTATTGCGTGTTTTTTGCCTGTTAGCTGGTTGGCAGTTAGCTAGTTAGCTTCCCTCTAACGTATTTTACGAATAAGGGAAGCCAACCAGTAAACAGGCCAACAAGCAACTTTTTTCACTCACTTATCTCAAAATCAAAAATTACCGAACTATTGTATAAGTAACTCGAAATAGAAAATCCCGAAACTTATCTAAAGATAAATTCCGGGATTTTATTTTTTGAGAGATTAAGATTTTGAAGATGTTCTAAGTAGTGTTTAAGATTAATAAGTGGTCAATATTTGGGTAGTAAAATTATTGTCCCTTTTAAACAACTTCGTTCAACCGGATAACTATTTTTTTCTAATAAGATTTAATTTTCCAGAATCTCCAAAAAGTTCGCGCGACCGTTTGTTATAAGCCATTGCTGCTTCTTCCGCAGTAGCGTAAACACCGATGTGCGTAGTTTGCTGATCGATAGAAATCACTGCCCGGAATTTTCCGTTCTCTTCGTAGACCCCAGTGTAACCAGTTTTACTAGTTGTTTTACGGGTTCGGCTGGCAGTAGCGCGGGAGCGCCATTCGAGATTATCTAAACGACAGTCTAGCTTGTTACCATTTTTTGCACCGACCAAATTATGTAGTTTGTTTCGTTGCTTACTGAGAAATTTTTCTCCGACAAGCCGATGGAGATAGATGGTTTCTGTTTTGTACGTTTTGTTTTTCTTGTTAGAAGTAACTTTTTGAAAAACAGCACATCCGCTAGAGTGGCGGCGCAGATTTTGGATGAAATTCATCTTTTTTAATCTTGGCTCTTTGGAGAGTGCTTTAAGGACTTTTTCGTCGATTAGCACATTTTCATCTGAATTTTTTAAGGCGATTTTCTTGACCATAAACTTTGTTTTTGCGGCCTGTTTCTTTCTTTACCTGGTATTAAAGATAACAGGCCATTTGGTTAATGTTATCCTAAAGATAAAAAAAATAACATTACTTGTAACAAAAAAATACTTTTTTCAAGCATACTTTTGAGACGGCGGCAAAAATCATCTAATTCAACCAACTGGCGTATATCAGACGCTTCTGTCGTTAATAACTGTTAATTTAGAGTAAATACCGTTATTTTTGATACTATTATAAGCCGTAAGGCAGTTTCAAATGGCGAAATCACAAACAATGAAAATAAATACAGTTTTTCTTTTGGCACTAGCTGTCGGTGCGTTTTTTATTTCCGGCTGTCAAAAACTGGAAAAGTTAGATGAATTAGAAGTAAGTGGTATCGACGCTGAATACGCCATTCCTTTATTCTCTACCGACTTTAATATGGGAGAAGTGCTGGATAATTTTGACGAAAATTCTAGTGTCTTTTTTGACGAGAATGGAAATGCGATTCTACGCTATTTTGGCGACTTTACCTCTAGTGGTAGTGAAGATATATTTGCGGTGCTTGATGTTATCGATGGTGTTGGACTTCCCTTGGCAGACACCCTTTCAGTCTTACCATTTGCACCTCCCAATGGAGTGACTTTGGATTTTGCGATTTTAAAATCTGGTGGCTTTCGATATGGTTTTACTTCTGACCATGAAGAAGCTGTGACGGTGACTGTTTCCATTCCGTCTTTGACAAAAGATGGTGAAATTTTCTCTCACACCCTTAACACCACCCCATATACAGGTGAACTTCCTGTAGCAGGTGGACTATTAACTCCGTTGGATTTATCAGGTTATATCTTAACCGTAGAAGAAGATTCTATCGACGTAAAATTTCATGCCTTTCGCGAGGTGAGTGGATTTCGTGATACGCTAGCAGGATTTTTTGTATTTTTTTCTGACGTTACTGCTTCCTTTATCCAAGGATATTTAGGGAATGAAGTATTTGAGTTTGAGCGAGATACGATCGAAATTGATTTCTTCGAAAATTGGACGGAAGGAACCTTACGTTTTGAAGATCCAACGATTAATTTTTTAGTGAAAAATTCTTTTGGTT
The DNA here is from genome assembly GCA_964645475.1 of uncultured Saprospiraceae bacterium. Lineage (GTDB taxonomy): Bacteria > Bacteroidota > Bacteroidia > Chitinophagales > Saprospiraceae > JALZUU01. Next base: position 6,253 of record CAZYAC010000058.1, read on the forward strand.
TCCCTGTTCGTTCTTCGATTAACGTACTAGATGTTATTTCTGTCGATGATGAAATATTTCCACTTTCAAGTCCTGCTATTCAAGCTGGAATTGATTTCGCCTATCCGGAAGCTGACGAAATAGGCTGTATAAAAGAAACGAATTTTTCATTTAATAACGAAAATTCAAATCTAGTGGATCTACTGGAAGCAGTCCCTAAAGCGGTTGATTATGATATTGACGGACTGACGAATCCTGATGGGGATACCGCCATTCGTGGATTTATGACCGATTCTAGTTTGTTATCAGTGCAGGTTGAAGTAGTATTGCCTGTGTTTGGAGCGGTAAGTAATTTTAATGTTTTCGACACGATAAAAGTAGAACGTTTTGACTTTGATGTAGACTTTGAAGAATATGGAGAGGTAGACTACGCAGAGTTTAAATTATTTTCTGAAAATAATATTCCATTAAATATTGATCTACAATTGTTTTTTGCCGATGAAAACAAACAAATTATCGATTCACTTTTTACTGATATCACCCCAATAGTTACTGCGGCTATTGTAGATACTGAAGGAAATATAGTAGAAAGCAGTATCGAGGAGGCTTTTGCAAGAGTAACGGAAGAGCGTTTTGAAAGAATCAAAGAAGCACGAAACCTATTTTTGCAGGCCCGCTTTTCTACACCCGAAAATGGCATGCGTTCTGTTCGGGTTACGGCAGATCAAAACGTGAGAATCGGCATGGGATTAAAAGTAGGGGTGACCCGTTAAAAAAATAATCAATGAATCTGAAAAGATATTTACTACTAACGGGATGCCTCTTTATTTTGATTTTAAGCGGTACTGCTCAGGATGAATTATCCTTGCACTTCATGCCCAATAATATTGCTGCTTCACGTACCAATCCGGCGTTATTACCAAAGAGCAATCTGGTCATAGGGCTGCCTAACGTGGGGTTTAATCTCTATCACAGTAGCGGGAATTTTAATGATATCTTTCGAGATAATCCCAACGGAGGATTGGATGTTGATTTTGGTCGCTGGATTGAACAACTAAACCCAGAAAATGAATTGGCTACTAATTTAGAAGTATCCACTTTACAAGTTTTTTTACGCAAAGGAAAAATAGGACTACAACTCAATCACGAAATTAGATTTCACAGTTCCTTTCTTTATCCCGATACCTATCCAAAATTAATTGGTGAAGGCAACGCACAGTATATCGGAGAAAAAGTAAATATCGGTCCGGCTATCCAACAAGATGCCTATCATTCGATTGCATTGGGATTATCTTATCAGCTAAATGATAAGATAAATTTTTCTGTACGACCTAAAATTCTTTTTGGTATTGGAAATACCTCTACGGTAAGAAAAGAAGCATTTATTGAAACCTCCGACGAATTTTATCAAACGACGATCACGACGGATTATCAATTAAATAGTACCGGAATTCTAAAATATGATGTAGATGGGTTTGATTTTGATTTTGAATCACTGAGCAATGGATTTTCATCCAATACCGGATTTGCGCTAGATTTAGGAGTACATCTTAAACCAATCGAAAAACTTTCTATCAATCTAAGCTGGATCGATGGTCTAGCAAAAATAAACTGGAAGAATAATGCCCGGATTTATGAAAGTAAAGGCACTAAACTTTTTGAAGGAGTAAAAATAGATTTTTCAGAAATTTTGCAGGGAGATAGCCTCAATCTGACCAATGCTACAGACACCCTCAACTTTGATAACCTTTTTGAGTTTACCGCTCGTGACGGAGAATATACCAGTGAACTTCCTTCCCGAATATATATCAGTGCTGCTTACCAGTTGACTCAAAAATTTTCATTGCATGGATTGTTTTATAATGAAAATTTCCGAGGTGAAAACCGACAGGCCTATTCGTTAGGACTGCAAACTCAATTACATAAAATTCTCAATATAGGAGTCAACTATGCCTACCGATTTGAATCTGCTACTAACATCGGATTAAATACGACCATCAAACTAGGCCCGGTGCAAATCTTTGCGGCCACTGATAATATTATACATGTCTTTCAGCCTTTTGCCGCCGATAACGCCAACGGTAGAGTAGGACTAAATTTAGTTTTTTAAA
>CAZYAC010000058.1:8442-15755 GCA_964645475.1 uncultured Saprospiraceae bacterium
CCTTTTGCCGCCGATAACGCCAACGGTAGAGTAGGACTAAATTTAGTTTTTTAAAGTTTTCTGACCAATAGAAATTTGTGGGATTGAAGCTACTCCTTTAGGAGGCTGGGAGGTCGAAAATGGTAAAAATTTCTATTGGGAATAATTTTTTTTTAAAAAAATCACCTCCTCAGGCAGCACATTTCTATCTCAAGGTCTCTTACTTATATACAACAAAGAGTATAAAGCCATTTTTTACGTCAATCAATTGATAATCAACGTAAAATGTATAAGTGAAAAGTGAGAAATGTATTTCATATGAAAAAGATATTTTATTTATTAACCCTTGTCCTCGTTTTTGGATGCTATAAGGATGCAGATTTTTTCGTCCCTGATAATTCAAAAACGGAGCAATTCGTCAAATCCGGATTCGCAGGCATGGTTACGGACCAATCAGGTGCTCCCATTAGTGGTGCTTCCATAGTTATTGGCGATCGACAAACAGAAACGGATATAAATGGTGTATACTTTTTGGACAATGCAAGCGTAAATATCGAAAAAGCATTTGTTACCGTTACTAAGCCAGATTATTACGAAAGCTCTCGAACCTTAACCGCAGAGGTTAACTCGCAGATAAATTTAAATTTCATTTTAACACGTAAGCAAGAAATCGGAACGTTCGCTGTTACTGCCGGGGAGACTTTTAGTCTTCTCGACGGTGCAGTACTTGAAATTCCGGCAGATGGTATTGCTGAATCTATAGATGAAGCCTCGCTTTACGCTAACGTGTGGAACCTTACAGACATAAATCTTAGTTTAGAAATGCCCGGAGATTTTATCGGGGAAGATGAAAATGGAGATGAAAAAAGTCTGATACCTTATGGAATGTTTGTTATTGCTTCTGAAGATAATTCAGGAAATTATTTAGCTATTGCAGCCAATAAAACCTTTAAAATTAGTATTCCAGTAGCCGATAATAATCCACCTGCCACCGTAGCACTTTTGCTATTTGATGAGGTAGAAGGTATTTGGAAACAAAAAGGTACTGCTATTTTAGAAGGACAGTTTTATGTGGCTCAGGTTAGTGAATTTGGACACTGGGCGATTGCCGAGATGGCCCAAAAAATTGACGTTTCAGGGACAGTATTTAAAGAATCTGAACCAGCGGAGAATATTTTAGTAGCCTTAAGCAACGTTAATACAGGTACTACCCGTTTTATTTATACAAATTCTAGAGGAGCCTATAATTTTAAAGTTCCCGCTAATGCTTCTGTTAAAGTTGGACCCTATAGTCGGTCTTGTAATGATTTTACAGAAGATAGAATTATTTCAGTAGCAGAAGAAAATATAGAAAATCAGGATTTCTCCAATGGGAATGGAATTACCGTCTATAGCGGTGAATCCAGAGATTGTAATAAAAATCCATTGACCAATGGATATGCTATTATCGCTGATCAATTGGTGGTAAAGTTGGACGAAACAGGTCGTTTTAATGGGACAATCTCAGAAGACTGTTTATCTCCGTTGACTTTTTGGACTTTTGATTCAGGTAACCAAGAAAAAGCAGTAACAGCAAGCCCAGAAAATACTTCACCGGTACAAGTACACTTGGTAGCCTGTGAAGGACTTAATGAATTTACGAATCTCAATTATAACAATCGAAGTTTATTACTCAGTGCAGATGCAGTAGCAACCTTGCAACCACTTGGAGCTAATGAAGAAGGAACGATTTCTTTAAATGATGAGACCATTGGTACCTTAGTTTTTGGATTCAAAGGAGATAGTGCAGGAGCTTATTCCGTTAGTAGTTTGGAGTTGAATGATCAATTAAATAATAAGAATTTTGATATAGCGGGTATAGATGTTGAAATCACCTTGAATGAAACAGTGCAAACAGGAGAGACCCTGACGGGCAGCTTTGCAGGTGAATTTTTGGACAGTGACGGAGCGACTCACTCCCTGTCTGGTAGTTTTAGAGTCATCAAAGATAATTAACGTGTTTGTGATAAGAGTAGCTGTCCCATAAAGTTGGGATAGCTGCTTTCTTTTTTTTATCTTACTACGTAATATATAAAATGAATCAAATATATCTAAAGTACGTTGACCGAGAAGGAACTTATAAAGGGATGCATACAGGAAGACAAATCCTGTCAGAAAGCGCTATTCCTGCAGTACGCTGGTAAGATGCTGACCGTTTGCCGGCGTTACGCCCGCCATCAGGCAGAGGCAGAAGATATATTGCAAGACGCCTTTATTAAAATATTTGCGAATCTAAATCAGTTTAGTTTTCAGGGGTCATTCGAAGGATGGATTAGAAGAATCGTGGTCAATACGGCACTGAAAAGTATAAAGAAAAGTAGTTTTAAAAACGAACAAATTGGGGTAGAAACGCTACCTGAAAATTCAACAGAACCGATCGTATTCGCACAATTAAACGAAGAGGTACTCCTTAACCTAGTTAAAGAATTACCTGATGGTTATCGTTTTGTTTTTAACCTTTACGCAATTGAAGGTTTTAGTCATCAAGAGATTGCAGAACAACTGGGAATTGAAGCGAGTACTTCCCGGTCTCAACTGGTAAAAGCCAGAAAATTGTTACAAAATAAAATTATTGCTCAGGAATGGCGATTAAATAAATTGAGAAAATAGGCGAAATATTTTTTTGACAATCAAGATAACAAAATGGGCGTTATGCCTAGCATAACAACCTTTTTGGTAACGCAGAGTGTCGGAAAAAGATAAAGCATAATTCTTAATCTATTTTATTAACATTCCTTAAGTAAGACTTCGGCATGAAAAGAGAGGAAAACAACTTGGATCAGTTATTTCGGGATGGCCTACGGGACTATGAATCTCCGCTGTCGACTAATCTCTGGGATAAGTTGGATGCAGTACGGGAAGAAGATAAAAAGCCGAAAGGAATCGTCTGGTGGAAATGGGGACTGAGTGCTTCGCTCGTCATTTTATTATCGGCTGCCGTACTTTATCTATTTACTAGTCAAGAAAAAGCATCTACCGTTCCATCTTTAAATAAAGAGGTAGAATTACCCACTACTTCCGTTCCACAAGGGGAGCGGCTCGAGCAAACAATGAATAGAGTCGATAACTCGGAACAAATTCTAAATAATAGGACCTTAACTGAAACTACTGAAGCGAAAATCAAAGAGGATGAGCCGTTAGAAAATCGGGTAGCTTCTACTAAAAAATCAGTTCGTCAGTATAGCGCTACGACTCCAAAAAATTCTTTAAGAAAGGCTGATGTTAGTTCTGATCAAGCAAGATCTGAGTTGTTGCCAACAGGAACAAGTACTATTGAAATAAATAAAAATACTTCAAGTAGCTCAACGACTACGAAAACTTCCTCCCAGGCTCTGGAAACCAAATCAAACAACTCCCAACCGATTGCTTTGAACACAGAAGCTGAGTCACTTGGAAAGGTTCAATCTACCCAACGACTTAATTTTTTAAAGACTAGAGCTGCGACACTTTTGACGGAAGCACCTGATTTAAAAGACGCTTTTACGGCTCCTCCTATCAAAATTCCTTTTTCGTGGGGACCAAAAGGTTGTTATAGTTTTGCTGGTGGTCGAATCAAATATGATTATTACGTTGATGCCTTTGTCGCACCCGAATACGTGATTCGTAACTTGAAAGCCAGAACGGCAGAAGATGAAAATTATCGTCAACGGCGAGATGATACGGAAGCTACGCTTTATGGGATAAGCGGAGGAGTAAGATTATCGCTTGTTACACGCCGAGGGCTGGCGTTGCGTACGGGAATTGTGTATAACCGTATTTTAGAGCGATTTAATCTGGAAAAAGAAGGCGATGAGCGGATTGTTTTTGAAATTCCTGCGGGTACCAATGACACTATTATTACCATCGAAACAGGTACTACTATATTGCGATCATATAACCGTTATCATTCCATCGATATTCCTTTATTGCTTGGGTATGAGATTGAAGTTGGTAATTTTAATTTTAGTATAAATTCTGGTGTTTACTTTAATATTTTCGCCCGTCAGAAAGGTAAAATATTATCACAATCAGATATGCCAGAATTTATTACTTCTAATAATCCTCAAAGAATTAATGCTTTTGAAAAAGATCTAGGAATTAGTATTTATGGAAGTATTGGTCTGAATTATCAAATCCGTCCCAATTTACAATTACTCATAGAACCGAATCTTCGCTATCAGCTTAAGCCCATTACCTTGGAGACTTATCCGCTTGAACAACAATATATCAACGTTGGATTATTGCTTGGTGTACGCCGTCAATTTTAATAGCTTTTCTAAAAAATATATCCCAAGTGTAACACAAAATTAAGGCGGTTATCCACTAAATTATATTGAGTAGAAAAAGACGCAGGGCCAATGCCTGTTAACAAACCCGCTTCCAAACCCACCCCTAATAAATGGTCTTCTTGTTCCTGAATATCTACCATCGTACCAGAGAAGAAATCAAATTTTGGAGTGTGGTAATAGCCGTAATTAAAATGGCCGGTTATAAATTTATTGTTAAATATCTCTAACTGTAATGATAAGCCAGAAATAGCATAACGATCCGCAGGTTGTTCCATATAGCGTAGACCCTGAAAAGAGATATTTTGTGGTTCGTTTGGTAGCGCTCTTCCCAAAAAGAAAAGATTAATCAAATTGTCTCCATTCTCATAATGTTGATAACCAAGAAAATTATACCACCGCAATGTGAATTTCTTGTGCAATCGAAAGTTACGACTGAATTCCGCTTGCGCGCGGAAGCTTAGACCAATATCCTCTGTGACTGAATTGATATTATCTCTGGTGATTTTTCCAGTGGTTATTCCACGAGCAGTAAGAGAAATAAGCGAACCCTGAGTAGGGAAGTGCAGTCGATTGTAGGTATCTCGGTTGAGAGAGAAAAAAGCATATTGCTGGGATAGTTTTACTTCGTCTGAATCGGGATCAAAAAACTTTTTATTCTGACTAAGTCCTTCTACTCCGTAACCGATGGCCAATGATAATCGGGCAGTAAGTCCGGTGAAAAAATCTAACTGAGCTCTTCCGTGTCGCCAATCGAATTCGTTTAATAACTCATTTTTATTGAAAAATAAGCCCGTGAAAAAATTAAAACCTCCGGTAGCTCTAATACCTACATTGGGACGGGTAGGTGTATAAATTACGTATTCTCCAATGATAGATGGTTTTTCTGAAACTCGTAAATCTACTGAAAATTTGGAACGACGAAATAAGGTATTTCTAAAGGTAGCGTTGAGTAAAATTCCACCACCATAATCACTATCATAATTAGCGCTAGCTTTTAAAAAATTACCACTTTGTTCCACTGCCCGGATGGATAAAATATAACTATCTCCATATGCTGGTAATAGTCGATAATCAATTTTTTTAAAGAAACGGGAAGAATATACGGTCTTTAATTGTTCATTTAAAGTCTTTAGACTAACTCGATTTGGTGTTTTAAATTTAAAAATACTACGGAGTAATTCTGCGCTTTCTTTGGAGGCAACATCATAATCCACGCCTTGAATCAGAAAAGTATCTTTCATTACTTGAGTGACCAATTGGTTGGGAGCAGGGGGTGTTTTTCTATTATAATCTTTTAATAAAAACTTTAACCGTGGCAACATTTTCCTAGCGGCGTCTGCTCCTTTTTGAATCAAAGAATCGATCTCCGTAAAAGATAAAGGGCTGAAATCTTTGACGTCAGGACTGATGACCACACTGGCTAGTGCTCGTTGATTTTGGTTAGAAATTTCTCCTAAATAACTCCCTGTTTGTTCCAGTACTCTAAGTACTGAAGAGAATTCTTCTTTTTTATATAGTTCTCCACCTACATCTAGTGCAATAACAATATCAGCGCCCATGTCAAATACTTCATCCACTGGAAGGTTGAGGATAAGGCCCCCGTCCGCGAGTAATTGTCCGTTGAGTTCGACGGGCTGAAAAACAGTAGGGATAGACATACTGGCGCGGATTGCATCAGGCAAAAAACCTTTATCGATGACTACTTCTTTTCCCGTCTCTAAATCAGCAGCAATGGCTCGGAAAGGAATTTGAAAATAATTAAAATCATTAACTCCATGAACTGGTACGGTAAGCTGACTAAGGAGCAGTCCAATTTTTTGTCCACCAACAAAACCTGTTGGCAGTTGAATTGCTCCTTCACTGAATGGAAATTGAACCTGATAGCGATCGGCTTGAGATTTTTCTTCAATGGCCAAGTAAGACCGATCCAAGTTATCATTAAAATAATCTTCCCAGATGATTTCATTAGTTAGTGCTTCGAGTTGTTCAGCGGAATATCCAATGGCATACAAACCACCAATGATACTTCCCATACTTGTTCCGGCAATATAATCAGGAATGATTCCTTCTTCCTCTAGTACCTTGAGTACGCCGACATGAGCCAATCCTTTCGCTCCACCACCACTAAAGGCAAAGCCTATTTTAGGTGCTCTACTTTGTCCATTCGCCAATGAAAAAAATAGAAAAAAACAAAGAATGGAAAGGATTTTGTTTTTCATTTTAAATTGATTTTTCAGCCTTTAAAATTGATTTTAGATCTGCGGGTGAATAGTTGATAGATTTTAGCGTTTTATTATCCGAGCTACGGTAGACCAGAAATTTATCTCCTTCTTCCACTATATAACTTTCCACGTTTTTTGTATTTTTATAATGTGTCCGTGTCGCTTCTGCTTCTTCCTTTGAGGCACAAGTTTTGCTCATATTAGAACGTTGTACTTCGTCAAATAAAGTTCTGAATTTATTGCCTAATCCAAATTCTAAAACGGCACCAGATAAAACGTATTGAATATCGCAAAGTGCATCTGCAATTTCCACCATATCCTGATCAGCAATTGCTTGTTTGAGTTCTTTTAATTCTTCTGCAATCAGGTCTACCCTAAGCTGACAACGACTGGGTGCTGGAATAACGGGTTTTGGTTCGATTGGGTGTTTGAAAGTTCGGTGAAATTCAGCTACTTGATTGAGTGCATCTAATTGATCCATAGTAAATTTATTAATTTTAAGTTTTACAACAAAAATAGGAAAGTTTGTCAAGAGGGCTAACTTCTTTCTATTATATTTGAAGTTGTTTTAAACCCCTTGTTAGATTATAAGGGATGTTAATTAAATAAAAGCAGTATTATGCTTTATCTTTTTCCGTCACTCTTCGCCACCAAAATGGTTATTATGCTATGCATAACGCTCATTTTGTTGTCTTGATTGACAAAAAAATATTTCGCCTAATTTCTACATTTATTTAATCGCCATCCCTAATCAAAATTCATTAAAATGAAAAAAATTTTTGGCTATTTATTCTGTTTATCTTTT
>CAZYAC010000058.1:15855-17838 GCA_964645475.1 uncultured Saprospiraceae bacterium
ATCAAAATTCATTAAAATGAAAAAAATTTTTGGCTATTTATTCTGTTTATCTTTTATCCTGTCTTCCTGCCAGTCAGATAGTACTAATTCTGAAAACACAGCTACCTCGGAAGCAGATGAAGCTGTCTATACCAAAGTTGATGTGATGCCGCGATTTTCCGGTTGTGAGGATCTAGCGAAAGACAAACGAACAGCCTGCGCTTCCAGCAAAATGTTTGGTTACCTTCGTGAAAATATTAAGTATCCCGAAGTAGCTAAATCGGAAGGAATCGAAGGTCGGGCTGTGGTATCTTTTGTGGTAGATAAATCTGGGAAAATCAGAGATGTTGAAGTTGTTCAAGACCCAGGAAATGGGATGGGGGAAGAAGCTCAGCGAATAGTTCAAAGCTTTCCAGACTGGGTTCCTGGTCTTCTAAAGGGAGAAAAGGTAAATGTAAAGTATTTAATTCCTGTTAGATTTAAATTATAGAGTTATCAGTTTTCGTAGAGCCATTCAAGAACGGGGGTTATTGCTTCCTTATACTTATTGGAATTCCCCAGAAAATTATTGTTCATAAAGCTGATGATGAGTAATCGACCTTTTTTAGTTTTTAAATAACCGCTCAAACAATAGATACCGCCCATAGATCCGGTTTTTGCAAACACGAAAGGACCATCGCTGCCACCGTACCAACCTTTAAGTGAACCAGATTTTCCACCTGCCGGAAATAAGTCCAGTAGTCGCTCCTGAGGTAGCTTCTGAGACAATTTTCTTAATACCCAAGCAATGCTACGGGGAGTAAGTAGATTATAGCGAGAAAGGCCCGATCCATCGGTCCAGCGAATATCTTTCTCAATTTCCCAAAAAAGGGTTTGTTTTAATCTCTGAATAGTTTGATAAGTGTTTAAGGTATCGGTGAGTTTTCCGCCTATGACCAGTAATAATTGTTCTGCTATAAAATTATCACTCTCTTGCATCATTTGTTGGTACAACTCATCTGAGAGACTTCGTTCTACCACTATCCTTGATTTTGGGAGTATACGTTGGAATACATCAAACTTTATTAAACGGTTTAGTGTATCTGAGAGTAATTTGGCAGTCAAGCCCGGTTGATAATTAAAAGGTCGGGCGGTCTTAAATTTTCTATTTTGTAAATTTTCGGCCAGTGAAAATTGATTTTCTGTTTCTGCTCTAGTTATCTTACTATTCTTCAACTTTGGATCAAAGTGTGTGTTTTGAGTAAAATAAGGAGGAGAAACGCTTAAATCATTACCTGTTGGATTATGAAAAGTTACCCGATTTCCATAAATTGGAAAAGGTGTTTTTTCTACCTGAAATGCGTAAGGGTAATCCTCCCAGGCCCATCCTGCACCGAAGCGATCATCCATAAAATTAGCATGACTTAAAAGCATTACTTTTTCTGTTCTGGATTGTAAAAAAGAAGAAAAGGGCAAGTCCTGTGCTACTTTATCATATAAAAAAGCGGGATCGCCAGTTCCCCAAATCCATAAAGTGTCCTGTTGAGACAAATATTGAAAAGCAGGAATTTTTTCGTTCAGTGTTTCCAAAGCGGCATAAAGAGTAAGGATTTTAATATTAGAAGCAGGGATAAATCGGTGATTGGAAAATTGTTGATAAATGATCTGTCTATTATCCAATGCTTCGATATGAATTCCGGAAAAATTTTCTGCAAATAATGGATTATTACTGATTACCTCGGCTAGGCTAATTGGAGAGTTTTTTATGGTGGGTTTGGTGGTTTTACAAGCTGAGTTAAAAATCATTAACCCACATAAGTAAAGTAAAATTTGATTTTTATACATGGGTTTTGGTCTATAAAATTAATGATTTTTGCTAATAAAAAAGCCCCGGAATTTTCCGAGGCTTTTTATACTTAAGCAATTTTACTTTTTTGTAACTCGCTTTTTCGCAGCAGGTCTTCTGGTAATTTTTCTAGCGGTAGATTTTTTAGCCGTGGATCTTTTTTTAGGAGCGGCTTTTCT
>CAZYAC010000059.1:0-5818 GCA_964645475.1 uncultured Saprospiraceae bacterium
TATTGGATATTCAACATTGAATATTCTTCGCTTTTTTAATCTTTCGAACAGCACTGATATCCAATATTGAGTCCGCTCCAAGAAGTATGGAAATTGAAAAATTTAGTTTCGCTAAAAATAAATTGCAAGGATTATGCACTTGCGATAAAAGATTTACATGTTAGAAATTCTCTGCGACCTCTGCGAGAAAAGAATTAAGAGCAGGCTCATTTTTCAATTTCTAATTCGCTTATCCGTTTTTCTTCTTTGCAAAAATCAAGGTTTCTCCACTCAATAAACTAACGCCCTCCAAACTAATTTCTTTATTGCCCAAGTTTATCAAGGCTCGAAAGGACTTACCGTCGTTATGCTTAAATTCTATGATACAGGCATCTTCTTGAGAGAAAATGATCTTTGTAACTTTTGCGGCTTTCAATTGATCAGCGAGTCGCCATTCACTCCAGGCCTCAGCCGATAGGGTTTTTGGTGCATCAACAATTACAGAAATATCCGAAAATAAAGCATTGATAAATAAAACCGTATGTTGTTGGGTTTCTGTCAATTCTTTTGACGTAGCGAGCGATATTAGATTCCCACCAGTACCATATTGTGAATAGTTAAAACGATGAATGATATTTTTTAATTGGACGCTAGCAGTGGCGCCGTTTGGATTTGCATAAAGTAATGGGAAACGGGTATTCCAATCTTCTAAAACATTACTTGCGGTTGAGGTATAATTGGCGTATAAACATCCTATAGACATGGGGAGATCCGTGGCCCAGATTAAGGACTCAGGACAACTACTTCGCAGCATTTTTAAAAAATCGTTGCTGGCCTGTGCTCGAGTTTTTGTTTTTCGTGCCATGCCAAAAGCGGTTGATAAATGATCAAACTTAAGCAGGTCAATTCCCCATTGAGTAGTTACGGTATAGCAAAATACCTGTAAATAATCTTGAACTCCAGCGTTATAGGCATCAAGTACATAATGATTTCCGAGTTCCGTTTTTAAGGTGACGGGATTGTTCTGCTCATCACGTAAAACCCAGTCAGCATGCTGTCGGTAAATATCTGATCCTGCCGAACATAGTAAAGGTGCGAGGCTCATTCCTACTTTTAGTCCTGCGGATTTTATTTCTGAAATTATAGGTGGTAAACCATCTGGAAATTGGTCGTTAGAATATAACCAGTCTCCTACTTCTTTTGCGTAGCCGGAGCCAATTAGTACCAAATCTGCCGGTATGTTTTCTTTCACCTGACGCGCTAAAAAATCGGTAATGGCCGCTGCTGAATTTCCATTATGATGTTTACTCGCCATCCAACCAGTTATTGGCGGCGCCTCAAGTTTCTTAGCTTCTATTGCTGAAAAGTATGTGGCAAAACAAGATTCTTTTTTACCGGTTAACACCATCAAATCCAGTAATGGGAAAGAATGTCCCAGGCGTAAGTTGGCGATATCTTTACGAATTATTATTTGCTGATTTTTAGTATCGTATTCAATTCGAGTAAAAGCAGTTGTTTCATTGAGTGATCCTAAAAACAACCCTTTTTTTTCGGTACCTACATAGCCATAATGCCAAGAATGGAAAGATCCCTTGGTTTCAAAAGTAGGTGCTTGTTGTTGGAAAGGTACTTTAGCGGTGAGCCAACCAGAACGAGATAATTTATCTGACAAAAGATAAGTACGACTGCTATGATTCGATAAAAAACCATTACAGAAAACCGACGAATTTTGGGTGAGTGGTACCGAAAAACGAAGTTCTAATTTCTTTAAGACTACTTCTTTTTTAGGATGGATAAATATTTGAAATCGTTTATGGTTCGCTTCATCAGCACTGGTAAAATCTACATAAAGCGCCTCACCGGAGCTGGTTTTATTAGGCAATAGATCAAGTGATTCTTGATCAAAGATTAATTGAGCTGATTGAAAATTACAAATCATATTGAGAAATTAGTTGGCCAAATTTAGGAAAAAGAAATCTCAATCTGTTATAAGTTATTATTTTCATATTCCTTAGCTAAATATTTTCAATCAATTCTACTATTTCATGGACCGTTACCGTCAGTTCGCGGCCCATACGAAGGATTTCATCCGGGTGGGCATTGATATCGCATTTCTGCAAAGCATAATAAAGTGGTAAAGTCGAGGCTTTAATTTGGGGTTTAATTTCGAAAAGAGTTTGTAAAAAACCGTAGGCTTCATACTTGAAAAAGGTCAGTCCTAAAGGGATGGATAGCGTTTGAGTAGAAGGATGCATTAAGTATTCCTGAAAATAATGCAGGGCAGAATTTTCGTCTTTTTCGTCCTTTAGATGAATCAATCCCAGTTGATAATTGGCAATAGGATTTCCAGCGTCGGCGGCTTCTGATAAGGTGAGTATGGCCTGTCCAGTTTTTTTAAACTGATGGTAGTAAAGTTGAGCGAGTGGAAGTAGCGCTTCTGAATTTCCATGGACGATTGCTTTTTCAAAATTATCCATAGCCGCTACAATATTTTGTTCTCTCTGCATATGATATAGACCGAGATTGTAATGGGCTAAGCTACTTCCTTTTTTTGCAGCTTCCTTAAAAACTTTATAAGCTGCGGTGGGATTCTGCTGTTGCTGTAAGTGGAGTAGTCCTAGATTATTTAGGGCGTCCGCTTGTCCAGCATTCCCTGCTTTTTGATAATGAGTGATGGCTCGTTTATAATCGCTAGTGCCCTGGTGATAAGCAACCCCAAGTGCGAAGTGATCTGTTTTTTTTGTTTTTTGAAGAAATTGAATAGCGGCAAAATACTGGTTTGTATCGAGTGCTTGGTAGGCACGTTGACGTAGTTGCTGATCGGCCGGTGGACCGGAAAGCAATGGGGCGCGGCCTGGAATATGGCGTGATCCCGAACTAGAGACCGTAAGACTCGGTTTGGCAAGGCGTGGAAGACTGTCAATGTCTAATAACGGAATTTCTGTAAAACTATCATTTAAGTACCGCTCACTATTTTGAATCCAACTTTCGGTAAAGTTTAAAATTGAACTCAATTTTTCACGATCCTTATTACGGCCCAACCTTAATAAATACCAACAATTAAATAATCGATCTTTGAGATGATAGAAATGATTTTTGGTACTTGTTTTTATTTTTGAGATTAAATTATTTTTAACTAATTGAGCCAATTGGGCGGAAATTACTTTTGATTCTATCCGCAATTTATTACTAAGTTCTTTTACGCTGATGGCTTCATAATTTAAGGCAATGGCCTCCACAATTTGTTGCTGCTGGGCAGGCAAATCATCCATGGTGAATTTATAAATCGGTGTTAGTTTGTCCAAAATATCGGAAAATAAATTATTCGCGGATAGATTAGGATTTTTCCTTAAGATCTCTGATAATAATACGGTACATCGAGTATTCCCATTGGTTATCCGACGGATGGCTTCGATGGCCGAGGCGGAATCGGATACCATATTTTCTCTTTGTTCAGGTAGTAATTGCAAGAGTAATTTTTTCGAACTTTCAACAGATAATGGACGCAGGTGTACTACTTTGAAAAACTCGTAAAAGGGATGTTCATACTGATAAAATGGCGCGGGAACTTCAGCGGCGGCGGCTATGATTCTCAACCGTGGATTCGTTTGTAGAATTTTACGAAATCGGTGAGATTCTGCTTTAGATAATTTTTGAAGGATAAGATCAAAATTGTCAATAAAAAGGATCAGATGAATTCCCTTGACCTCTAAAAAATCTAATAATTTATTGCTTACATTTTTTTCGTAATCCTGATTTTTATCAATTCCTTCTGATAGACTCTGTATCTGTTTTGTAAGCGTATGCTCCGTAAGGCCTTTTTCATTCAAGAGTTCAAAAATTCTTTCCCAAAAACGGTACAGATGCCGAATACTATATTCTTCTTCATTAAAAAAAATCGACTGCAGAGAGGGTAGAGGAGGCTGTCGAAGCATAGATGTATGGAGCTGTGCTAGCAAGGTGGTTTTACCAGATCCATGTTCACCACTAATCAAGTAATGTTGCTCAGGAAACTCCATTTTACTATTGGTCAGATCTTGCCAGAGCCGATCGTATATTTGGGGATGTACTATAAAATCCTCACTCACCGAATCGGGACGGGGATTGTATAGAGAAACTTTCTTCTTATAGCTCATACGATTAATTTGCGTGCTTGCGCCACCATAATTGTAAGATGGGCGAATTAAAAGTATAGGTGTTGTCGTGTGAATTTATATAACCGTCAAATTCAAGAATATCTAGTAAGGCCAAGGCTTCTTCGTCTTTAGCAAAACGACTGAGTGGTAATACATCTTTTTTGGCAATTTCTGATAAGATCTTTTTCGCAAGTTCCGCATCATTTTTGGATAAGGACTTACTCAGACGGCTGTAGTAATTTTCAAAATAAATATTGTTTCGGTGATTGCTGGCTTTTTCAATGACTAGGTCTACCAACTTTTTCGTAACCGGTTTTTGTTCGAGTTCATACTCGTCAATAATCATTTGAACGATCAGTTGAATAAAAAAGGGCATTAGCCACTTTAACCTTTCGAGCATATAATGGATTACCTCAGCCTTGATTTTTACTTTGTAATTTTTTAATAATTTAGTCGCAAACTCTTTCGCCTCTGCAGGACGGAGAGCTGGAACTTCAATGACACTTAAATCGTTGATAGTGGCAGTTGCGTTAAGTTGGCGAGCGATATTAGGAAGACCAATTGATCCGGTGTAGACAAACTGAATTCCGCGCTTGGCCCGTTGACGAATGGTTCGGTTGACATGTAAAAATTCTGTAGCTTCTTTAATACCTAGGTCTTTTTCAATGCGTTCCAATGCGATTGGAAACTCGTCAATCAGCATAACGATTTTGAAATCCGAAGTATCCAAGTTTTTCATCAGTTTTTCAAATTCATCGCTAAATAGAGGAACTTCTCTGGCAGTGGTTTCCACTTCAATATTCATCACTTTTACTTTTTTGACCCGATCTGCAAACCGACTAAAGATACTTTTAGCAGCTTTGGAAGCTTTGACTAATTTGCTGACGGCGACACTTTCGACGATTTCTTCTGAAAGAATTTCAAAGTATTCTTCCATATCATTGACGTCTTCCACACTGATGTAGACGAATGCATATCCTTTACGAGGATTGTCCTCCATAAAGCGCATGATGGCCGTTTTTCCCGCACGACGCGGAGCAGACATAAAAATATGATTACCGGCATCGAGTCGTCGATAAATTTTGTTGATGACCGTATTTCTGGGATAAAAATCAGCTCCTCTTGGAGTTTGTCCCACTACGTTTTTCATAGATAAACTTATTTTTGACAATTATTTTATTGTTAACACAAATATAGTTAACAAAATTCGTATTGTCAAGTATAAACTTGATTGAATTTTACTACTTGATTTGCATTCAATAAATAATTCAAATAATTATTTTTTTTATGTTTAAAATACTGTAAGAGATTTATTTACAATGTTTCATTGTTATTTACTGCGTAATATTGACTGTCACAAATTAGATGATATTTATTTTAACTGGAGATAAATTGGTACAGTTTTTACAAAATGAAAGGATATACATCAATAGTTTATTTTTCCACCTGAAAGATATCTTGATGAAAAATTCTGTTCTGAAATTATTACTGAAATTATTTACTGGGTTCGAATAAAACGAGATTCAATCTTTTATTAGAACATAATAACAAAATTTTACAAAAAGTAATTGCTATTTTGTTATGCAAATTTTGTAAGATTTATATTACTGAATACACTGTTTGATGGCACCGTGGATCAGCAGTCTCCTTATTGCCGTACCTTCTCAACTGATTTTAATTTATTCCCTCATTATTTATTTATT